>JACQFZ010000021.1 GCA_016199745.1 Gammaproteobacteria bacterium | reverse complement strand
CGAAGCATTCATAAAGAAATTACATCAGCGTTATGCGCCAAGTACAGATTTGGCCGAAGTGCCGCGTGCCCAACGACGTGTTCCCGCTAAGCAGTTAGAACACTACGCGCGATCGTCGGATCCGAAGCAGGCCATGCAGAATGCCTATGCAACGGGCCATTACACATTGTCCGAGATCGCCCGCTATTTCGGGGTGCACTACAGTACGGTGAGTCGGGTGGTGGGGCGGAGGACGGCGTGATGTGTTATTGCAAGGCCTGGCCCTTTTTGCCTGTGCCACTGCCTCTTTGCCTTGCCCTTTGCTGCCATTGCCACTGTGCCACTGCGATTCGATTAGTGCCACTGCGATTAGGGCTCAATTCGAAATTGAAACTTAAGATCGCTCGTTAGTCCTTCAAGATCGGGGAAAATTGTAGAGTATGTAATTCCAGCCAAAGCAAGATCGTCTGCCAGCTCGGGCTTCTTGTCTCGCGGTACTAAATATTCGATCAACGTTTCCGCTGCCGTCCATCCCTTTTCGTGAAAAATTGTACGCATGTCCCGATGATCGGCACCATGAAGCGTAAAGCACGCCTTCTGCGCCCGCATGCGGCCGTGGACTGTGGACGGAAAAATGGCGGCGGGGAGTTGAAGATAAGGGATATGGATAACGTTGCCTTTAGGATCAAGAACGGGTTCATCCTGCGTACCGAAAGCAAACTTGATGGTTTGTAGCACCTGACCTTGAGTCCAAGTAACAGGAAAACCGTTAACGTCGAGTACGTGCTCATTGAGAAATATCGGATTTAACGCAAATACTGTTCCGTCTGAACATTTTTCGACATCGCGTTTCGTAATCCAGTCGAGACACGAAAAGAAGACAGCTGTGTTCAGGCTTTCTGACCAGTCGAGAAGTCGTGTAGGGGCCAAATTGTGCTGCATGACGAAGAGCCATTGATCCAGACGATCAGTCGGAATATCTGCACCAAATCCTGGCGCCAATAGTCGGAAACGCGCCGTCAGCTCAAATTCATGTCGTTGATTGCCGTTACGGAGAATTGAGGGGACTAACTGCCAACTGGTCTTCTCATGTCCCCGGAACCACGGTCTTGCTATGAGTGGAAGATTCCATCGCTTGGTTTTGGTTACGAAATTTTCTTGAATTGTCGCTAGCAGAGATGTCTTCATTGCGCTCCTTGCTCACTCCGGAATTTCCGTTTCGTTAATCGTTGCTAGCTACTAAAAGCGTCATCCAGTCATTTTCCCGATGCTTGACCGCTTTACCAACGTGGACTTCACTTTAAGCAGCAACCGTGACGGCGATTGGTTCTCGCATGGGTATTTTCGAGAAACTGTAATGTTCTTGCCGCTGACTCTGGTATCTAGAAGAAAATGATTTCAGTCCATACAACTTAACTTTTCCTTCCGAAGAATCGCACTACAACAAGGAGGTTTGATTGATGAACCAATATTTCAGTTGTTTCCTTCGCTGTTGGAACATAGTAATTAAATATCTCTCAGGTGAACGACTCCTAACTTGTACGAAACGCCCGAATGGGGGCGACATCGTCACGCTACGTGCACTTCTTGTGAGCTCGTGGATGACTCCTGTAGCAATTTATCTTGATTGCCTATTCGGCAATAGTCACCAGATAGACATCATCCCTACTCTCGGAACAATTTTCGCTGCAAGTTACTTTGGTCTGTACGCACGCTTCGCGTCTCAATGGTCATACCTTGCCAACTTGTACAATCAAATCAAAGCAACCGAGACGGTAATAGCCGACGGCGATACGAAAGGATTGCGAGTAATCGCTGAGTGGAAGGCAGGGTTCATGGAAGACGCCCAAGACTTGCATCTCGCCACGAAAAAGAACGTTGTATCGACCATATTGATATGGGGAAGCGATAAAGCGGTTAGCAAAGCATTTGCCGATCATACGCCAGGCGGGAAAGAAAGGTTTAATGCACTAATAAAAGATGTCAAAGCTGCATACGACCTCCATGAAAAAGCGCTAGTAAAAAAAATCGGATCGGGCACGACGGCGGCATCCTAGATTAGATAGCAATGCAACGACGAACGCTGCCAGTCGAGGGCACGCATCAGATGGCCGTGCTCAAATTAACGGCTCGGAGTAATTAAAAAATAATCACTCCGACCCTTATCGACCCTGGGAGGGAAGTCAGAGTGTTCTTTCACATCGACGAAACCGGCAACTCCGGCAACAATCTTTTCGACCAAAACCAGCCGGTCCTCAGCTACGGCGTTATTTCCAGCTCGTTGAACGTAGATGTGCTGGGCCTGGAGCAACACAGGCGGATTCTGCACGCTCTTGGCACCGAGTCGTTGCATGCGAACGAAGTTGGCTGCCGGGGATTAGCGCAGATTGCAAGCAATCTAAACGAGCTACAACGCAGATTTGACTTCCGATTCGACTATTACTTCATCCATAAACCGTCCTTTGCGGTAGTCACGCTCTTCAATGCTGTATTTGATGCAGGCATCAATGAGGCAATGAAATGGGATTGGTATTGGACGCCGCTACGGTTCCTGCTGCTTGCCGCCCTTGACTACGTGTTGGACGAGGCACTCCTTCGAGAATCCTGGCGTTTGTGCCTGATAGGTCACGCACACAAAGAACGAGAGGCGGGTAACATTTCAGCGATGCTGGCGGAAATTCTAAAACGTGTGGACAGCAGCGACATCGACAAACGCATGAAGGAGGTGATATCGGACGCTCTGCGATTCGGAATCGCGCGTCCCGCGGAAATGGATTTTGGGATCTTCGACCAGACGGCGTTGGCACCCAACTCGATCGGATTTCAATTCGTGGTTGGTGCCATTGCGCATCGCCAGAAGAAGGCTGATCGTAAGGCCCTAGGGATCACCGTAGATAGGCAGTCACAGTTCAATCCGGCTCAACAGCGAACATTCCATTTTCACTCGAAAATCGCTGCATACTTCAAGGGTAAGGAAGGGGAGCGTGACCGATACTTGCGCCATCCATTCTTCGAGGGTGCCCGCGAGGGAGCGATGAGTATGATGACGCACTTTCCTGAGAGGCAATTGCACGTGTCCGAGAGCGGAAAGAGTATCGGCCTGCAGTTAGCGGACACATATCTTTGGCTTACCAGCCGCGTGATAAATGGAAAGGAAGTTCCGGATGAGCTGTCTCCCATACTCCAGGCGATATTCAGTAAGGGACAGCTCGATGGAATCTCGCTGCAAGCGATGATGAGAAGATGGACAGAGTTCGAGAAGAAGCTCCCGCCGTTCACTGCGCTTACGCCACAACAGCACTCTTTGGCCGCTGAAATGGTTGACGCGTACCGCCAGAAAGTGAAGTCGCTCAAGCTTTGACCATGTGCTCGGTTCAGTTGCGTAGCTAACCTGGAGAAGAGCCGCGGGGAAAGCTGTGCGTCATGTGACCCTCTGCCAAAGACACCTCCGCTTCGGGTCGAAAGCCGCCTTATTGGCCCGCGTACCTTGATCAATTAGATCTGTCCCCTTACTTAATACCGCAGTAGCCTGTCGCGATGGACTCCCTGATCGCCGCCGCTGCGCGAGCGCTTGCCGTTGGCGACGCGCTCGGCGCTCTTAAGCGTGTTGCCCTACGCGATGATCCGCCGGCGCTCGCCTTGCGTGGCATCGCGATGGCGCAGCTCGGCGAGTATTCGCGCGCTCGTGAGTTGCTTCGACGCGCGGCTCGCGGCTTTGGCGCGCACGAGGAGTTGGCGCGTGCGCGCTGTGTCGTCGCTGAGGCGGAGGTTGCGCTCGCGATGCGCGACCTGCGTGGCTCGCCGGGCACACTGGCGGCGGCGTCGGTCACGCTCGAGGCGCGCGCCGATCGCGCCAATGCGTTGCATGCGCGTTTGATCATGGTGCGCCGGTTGCTTCTGCTTGGTCGACTCGACGAAGCTGCGTCCGTGCTGGTTCGGCTCGATGCGCATGGTCTGTCACCGTCGTTGCTGGCGGTGGCCGAGTTGGCCGCGGCCGAAGTGGCGCTGCGCTCGCTGCGGACAGCACCGGCGCAGGCGGCGCTCGCGCGCGCCTTTGATGCGGCCGAACGTGCGCGGGTGCCGGCGCTGCTCGCGGAAGTTGCCGAGGCGCGCGCTGCGCTCGATCGTCCCGCGGCGCGGCGCGTCCATGCTGGGCGCGAGGAGTTGTTGCGCCTCGACGAAGTTGAAGCGCTCATCGCCTCGGGCGCGCTGGTGGTCGACGCTTGTCGTCGCGGGTTGCGCGTTGGCTCGACGTGGTTGCCGCTGGCGCGCCGGCCGGTGTTGTTCGCGTTGGCGCGTGCGCTCGCCGAGGCGTGGCCCGGCGATGTTGATCGGAGCGCGCTGATCACTTGCGCGTTTCGCACGCGCCGCGCCAACGAGTCGCACCGGGCGCGCCTGCGTGTTGAGATCGGCCGATTGCGTGCGCTCGCGGCGCCGTTGGCGCGCATCGACGCGAGCGCGGATGGCTTCGCGCTTACGCCGCGCGGCGAATGCGCCGTCGTCGTGTTAGTGCCGCCGATCGATGGCGATCAGGCGTCGTTGCTGGCGTTGCTCGGTGATGGCGCGGCGTGGTCCACCTCGGCACTCGCGCTGGCGCTCGGTGCCAGCCAGCGCACGGTGCAACGCGCGCTCGTCGAGTTGCAGGCCGAGGGACGGGTGCGCTCGATCGGGCGGGCACGCGCGCAGCGCTGGCTTTCGCCGCCGCTGACGGGATTCACTACGAACTTGTTACTCCCTGCGGCGCTGCCACTTGGGTAGATTGTTGTCACGGCGCCGTTACGAGCGCGCCAACATGAGGAACCAAGCGATGACCGCTTCCCGAAGTAAGACAAGTAACACAACACCGGAGCTACCCGCGCGCGCGGCCGAGATCGTGCGTGAGTACGGACCGTTCGCCGGCGTCGACAAGATCAACGGTATCACCCACGACGGTCGCCACGTTTGGGCGGCAACCGGGCCCAAGCTCATCGCCTTCGATCCCGCGAGCGGCGCGGTGGCGCGCACGCTCGACTGCGCCAGCGATGCCGGCACCGCCTTCGACGGCACGCACCTTTACCAAATCGCCGAAGCGCGCATCGACAAGATCGATCCCGCGACCGGCGCCATTCTGCGCACCATCGAGTCCAACCGCTTCGTCACTGGTGTGAGTTGGGTCGATGGTGAGTTATGGCACGGCACTTGGGAAGGCGACGAGAGCGAAGTCCGCCGCATCGATCCGCAGAGCGGCGCGGTGCTTGAGCGGTTGGAGATGCCGCGCGGTGTCGGCGTCAGCGGGCTCGAGTCTGACGGTGCGGAGCTGTTCTATTGCGGCGGTGGATCGAGCGGAAGGGTGCGCGCGGTGCGGCGTCCGAAACGAGAGAGATCGTGAACGGCGCCAACATTGGTTACGACAGGATTGGGCGGGTGAATGGCTCGCCCTCTTCCCTCACCCCAACCCCTCTCCCGGAGGGAGAGGGGTAATAATTAAGTCAGATGTCTCGGGGAGATCCTTGGATAGCAATTTGATGGGCCCGGCAGGGCTCGAACCTGCGACCAGGGATTCACTGTTTCCAGCTGGAGTGGACTATCTCACCGCCCCTGACTCTTGCGAGCCGTTGGGGCGCTCGAGACTGTGATTAAGGACGCTTTAGGCCTCAGGTAATCTCCGCACCGTACGCATGGGCGAGTAAAATGCCGAAGGAAGGTTCGCCATTCACCTAGCGCTCCGAGAAATTAGCTCCGTATGACGACCGTCAGTCTTCTGAATATCGGCTTTTCCATCCTAAGCGCGATGATCCTGTTCATCGCCTACGTTTTCTTCTTCAAAAACGTCAATAAGTCGTGGTACGCCATCAGCTCCTGCGCCGGATTGTTGATTAGCTTGAGCTTCCTGCAACTGGGGCACTTGGAGTTTTTTTTGAAGGGTGCCGACGTGTTACTGACACCAAGTTATCGCTTCTGGCTGTTTCTGGCACCCCCCATGTTTTTTTATTTCAGTCGGGCAACCCTGCTGCCCGAAGCACCGGCGCACCCGCTGCTGTTGTTGCACTTGGCCCCGGTATCGCTGAACTACTTGCTGCGATACGAGATCGCGGTGCCAATGATCTTCTTGGTGGGCATGGGTTACAGTTTCTGGTTGTCGAGTTTGATTTACGGACTGCGCACGCAACGCCAACGTTTCAAAATCGAGATGTTTTTCTTTGCTCTGTTTTCCATCTTCGCGTTGTTCGTGCTGCTGCTTGGCTTGTCCGTGCCTTATATCGATCACGGCTATTTCTATACGTTCTACACCAACAGTATCGGTCTGTCCTTCGTGTTGATCGTTGCCGCGCTGATGGTGTTTCCGGGCCTGCTGACGGAATTGGCCGAACTGTCTAAGCTGAGTTACGCGGCATCGACATTGAATGACGTCGACGTCCAGGCCAGTCTGAACAAGCTCGATACGTTGATGAAACAGGACAAGCTGTACCAGAACGAAAACCTGAATCTCGCCATCACCGCCGACGCGATGAATCTGACGCCGCACCAATTATCCGAATTGGTGAATCGGCAGTTTGGCGTTAATTTTTCCAGATACGTACGCGAAAAGCGGGTTGAGGCCGCCAAGGCCTTGCTGATCAACGAACCGAAGTCTTCGGTGCTGTCCATTGGCCTGGAAACCGGGTTCAGCACGCAATCTAACTTCTATGCCGCGTTCAAGGAAATCACCGGCATATCCCCCGGTGCCTTCCGTAAGTCTCCCGCCAAATAATCTCTGCCCCTGATGTTCCAGAATCATAATTCTGGAACCCCCGAATACCCTGTTTTTCTAGCAAAAAGAAAAATTTTTGGTCCAGTTTTATCAATCCGGAGTATCTAACCGGATTGTGTCCGTACGCTTGCCATTATTCCGGTAATGACGAAGGTCGTCGTTTCGACCATCGATACTTTTCAAGACCAGCGAGGCAATGCGTGAAAACCGCCAGAACCGTCAATGACGGCATTCGAATTTACAGCACGCTATTACTAGCGTCTTACGACTTTCTAATTATGCAAATACTGTCGCCGTATGTCTGGCGTTGCCATCCCAGACATTATCAAGATCTGTATCGCGCCTATATGTCTCGCAACCATGCCGACGTGGGTGTCGGTACGGGCTACATCCTGAATCGCTGTCAGTACCAACCGGGCGAGGTCAGGATCGGGTTGTTCGACCTACAGCAAAACTGTCTCAACTACACCGCCAAGCGTCTCGCGCGCTTTCGTCCCGAAACCTATCTCTGCAACGCGCTCGAACCGATTCGGCACGCTACTGATCGCTTCGACTCGGTCGCACTCGGCGGAATTCTGCATTGCATCCCTGGAGACATGGCGACGAAGAGCGCGGTATTTGACGTGCTCCGTCCGCTCATGAATCCCCGCGCCCAGGTTTTCGGTTACACGATTTTGAATAAAGACGTAACGAAGACGTTACTCAGCAGGTTCGTGTATTTCGTTTTACAGAAATTGAAGGTGATCAACGGCACGGAGGACTCCGCCAGCCAATTAGCGCGGGAACTCAGAAAGCGATTCCAAACCAGCGAAGTCAGTATCGTCGGATGTATAGCGATCTTCGTCGCGCAATCCCCCCTATCCGCCGCAAACCAACTTTAACCACAACATCGCACACACAGGAAAAAATTATGAAACAGCAAAACATCAGCAGTATCGCCACCCGCATGAATGTTGCGGCGACCCAGGCCGAGGTATGGCGCAAGGTAGGCTTTTACGAGCACGTTAAGAAAAAGCCGTCGTGGCTACTGCAGTTGAGCTTGCCAACGCCACAGGAGGTCGACGGTCGGCACGACAAAGTCGGCGATACCTGTCGCTGCCGATACAGCGACGGCGGTTATCTGACAAAGAAAATCACGCATATCATTGAACGGAGCCGCATCGAATTCGAGATCATCGAGCAAAGTATCCGCTATTGGAATAATGTGAAGCTGCTGGGTGGGTACATCGAAGTCGAGGGACGCGGCGAATCCGACAGCGTCGTTCACATGGTGACCTATTACGAAAATCGCATTCGGCCAAACTGGATTTCGTCATTTTTGATCAACTGGGTGATCAAAACCATGCATAAATTCGTAATCCGCGACCTGCAATGGCAATTGCAAAACAACCTAGTACTGGCGGGCGTAAGCGCCGATTGAACCAGGCATCACTGGGATAAATTTATGGCTGCCTTTTGTTACCAGACTAAACCCCTAGAAGTGAGCTCATGGGCAAGATAAAGGTCTACTACAACAGCGCCTGTCCCGTCTGCAAAGCGGGCATCGAAGATCAGCAGTGCCGCATGGCGGCGCAAGGCGTGACCGATCTTGAGTGGCTAGATGTTCATACACGTCCAGAATTGGCAAATGAACTCGGCGCCGATTTGGAGTCGGTACGAGAGCGGCTGCACGTGAAGAACACGGATGGATCGATCCGCGTGGGTGCCGATGCGATCACGACACTATTCGAGCAAACTCGCGGACAAAAGTGGTTGGCCAAGTTGCTGAAGCTTCCGGTCCTTCATTGGCTTATGGCCCGTGCTTATAACGGATTTGCTCGGCGGCTCTATCGCTGGAACCGGTCGAAGGGTCATTGGTGAGAATCTCGCCATGCTGAGGCAGACCTCAACCGACGGTTTGCCGCCACACGAAACAGTCGTCACTCGCTGGTTCGGTCCACAGTTCGATCGACTGCATCCGTTGTTGCAAGATCTTCACCGCCACGGTGGAACGTTGCGCGGTATTGTGACGATAGATCTGGGCCGAGGCGTGGCGGGATGGATAGGCCGGCGTTTGGCAAACAGACTCGGCATTCCTGCGGATGTATCCAAACGCGGTTTCGAAGTCGACATCCGTCACACCGCTGATGCGTTGCATTGGAACCGACGTTTCGATAACGGCGATCGGGTGTCTACCGTGTTTTATCCCGTCGGCACCTGGCCTAGCGGCCACTGGATCGAACGCACCGGCAAACTCCACATGACATTAACCGTCGATGTCATCAACGGCGGCTGGCATTGGCGCGCGCTTGGCTTCGATCTCGGTGGTTTGCGCTTGCCGATATGGCTGTTTCCGCGCTCTCGCGCCTACAAGCAAATCAAGGACGGTAAATATTTCTTTTCCGTCGCGTTTGTTGTGCCAGTGCTGGGCACCGTCTTGCGCTATGAAGGATTGCTTGCACCTGAAATCCACTCCGCACTGAGGAGCACTTCGTGATGGTGACACCAGAACAGATCCACGCCGGCCAGGCCGCCTTCACGAAATCCACGTTGGCCCTCTATGACCAACTGGTGCTGGGCGCGACTTGCCGCCTGATATGGCGCTGTCCCATCGAACGGACGCTGGAATTTTATCAACAACAACTGTCAGCGAATCATCTAGAGGTAGGTGTCGGTACCGGCTTTTTTTTGGATCGCAGCCGTTTTCCCAAGCCGACCCCAAGGCTGGCGCTGCTCGATCTCAACACCCACTGTTTGGCGCACACCGCCAAACGACTGACGCACTATTCACCGGAAATCTACCAAGCCAACATCCTGGCGCCGATTCAAATCAATATGCCTGGTTTTGATTCAATCGGCTTGAACTACGTACTCCACTGTCTACCAGGCGCGTTTCCGGAAAAAGGAATCGCGTTTGCAAATCTAAAGGCGTTACTTAATCCCGGCGGCGTCCTCTTCGGTTCAACAGTGTTGCACGGCGGCGTATCGCGCAGTCTATCGGCCAAAGCGTTGATGCGTCTGTGCAACGCTCGCCGTGTATTTTCCAACGAGCGCGACGACCTGAACGGACTGGTGCAGGCACTGGAACAACATTTAAAAGACGTACGTGTGGACGTCGTCGGCTGTGTCGCGCAGTTTTCCGGCCGAGCATAGTTCGGAAATCAAAGACTCGACGTGCGATTCAAACGAAGCGATACACGCAACGGTGAGGCGATTACACCAGCGACATGGAGACGAATCGATGGGACGATGGTCGTTGGTAGATTAGCCCACGCAGTAAGCACATTATGCATCGCGCGAAAAATTGCGTGCGTTCACCCGCGGAAGACCGCATGCACGTGTCGCAGCAACCACTATTATGATTTCCGGAAACCATAAAGTGGCCGCGGTTGGCGACCATAAGTTGGCCAGTCTAAATCGTCGTGGGCATACAGATACAGAATGCGGAGTCCCCGCCCACCCAGGTAACACGTTTTCTCTCGAATCCTACGGAATTTTATCGTCCTACTTAGGCGCCTTGATCGCAAACGGCTTGTCCTTTTCTCCCATAAAAACGACGACGAGAGTCACCGGTTCCGAACCTGGATTTTTTCCGTTATGCAGCGCGTTTACTACTTCGGCGAATCCTTGGCCGGCGCTGAACTGAAGCTGTTTGCCGCCTTCGTATTCAACCGTCAACGTGCCGGATATCACATACGCAAAACCCGGCACGGGATGCATGTGCCAGCCGGTTTCTGAGCCCGGCGGGAGTTGGACGCGAAGCATCGTCACTCCGGGTTGCGCAACCTGTGGATAGTGGATCGGCTGACCCAGTGAATCCACGGAGGTGGTGAGGAGCGGTAAGGCCTTAACCGTGTTGTTATAGGCGTTATCGCCACTGACGATCGTAGCCGTCAAGCCACAACCTGCAATGATTGCGATCAGCATTTGCTTCTTTTTCATGACGCGTGCGTTCCTCGCTAGTTACTTCGTGGTTCTTGATTCCTTTCTTTACAACGCGGCATTAGCGCGCGTGCGGCGTAAAGTCGTCACCGGTGTTTCTCCAAATACCTCCCGATAATAAGCGCTGAACTGTGGAAGATGGAAAAAACCATTTTCCAGTGCGGCGGCGGTTACCGATAAACTCCACCGACAACTTTTCTGACCTCCTCTATAGAGGAAGCGTGAATCACGGTATTTCTACCAGTAGACATGGAATTCGATTCAACCGGTTGCGGAAAATGGATAGTGTGACGGAAAGTGGATTTTTCGACAAACGCGGGATGGGCACAATGTTGCTGTCACGCGAGTAAAGCGGACGTTAACTTAAAGGAGATTACTATGGTTAATATCGCAACATCAGCCGTTTCGATTGTTCTCGTTCATGGCGGATTTGTCGACGGTTCTGGATGGGAAGACGTGTATCGTCTGCTTAAGAAAGATGGATACAACGTGGCTGTCGTACAAAATCCAACCATATCTTTAAAAGATGACGTCGCCGTAACCAAGCATACGTTAGAGGCGCAGGCTGGGCGGGTAGTTCTCGTTGGGCACTCATACGGTGGCGTCGTCATTACGGAAGCGGGCAACGACCCGAAAGTGGGCGCGCTGGTTTACATCGCGGCGTTCGCGCCCGACAAAGATGAATCGGTATCGGCCTTGACTAAAAATCCAGCACCCGGTGCACCCGTGCCGCCGATTCTACCGCCGAAGGATGGATTTTTATCCCTCGATACCGCGAAGTTTGCCGATAGCTTCGCGGCAGACCTTCCGCGCGACAAGTCTGAGTTCATGGCCCATTCTCAGATCCCTTGGGGAATAGATGCTTTGAATGGCGCTGTGAGTATTCCTGCGTGGAAATCTAAGCCAAGTTTCTATCTGGTGGCGACTGAGGATCGGATGATCCCACCGGACGCTCAACGCTCAATGGCCAAACGAGCGGGCGCGACTACGACAGAAGCAGCCGGCAGCCATGCCATCTATATTTCCAAACCAAAAGACGTAGTGGATTTGATCGAGAAAGCGGCGAAGGCAATAAATTAATCTAACGTCGCTTACCTTGGCAAATTCAGTCCTTGCCATCCCAAAAGATGGCAAGGACATTTGTATTCTGTGAATTAAAGTGCACTCACTATATTTGAATTTGCTCTCAGTCAATTTATTTCTGAAGCGTAATCCTATTTGGAACAACGTCGAATAAAAAATCAGTACGCGGCAAAAACGCGGAATGCCGATTGCATTCCGCGCTGGTTCTCAAACTAAGATTTTTGACGACGAGCGCGGTGCATCAATACTCAGCGGCTCCGCGCCATTCGCTTACATGCGTGGCCAACTTATGGTCGCATGCACAATAGTTATAACAGCGCGAGGAATTGGTGGGCCCGGCAGGACTCGAACCTGCGACCTAGGGATTCACTGTGTCCAACTGTTTCCAGTCGGAGTGGACTATCTCACCGCCCGTGACTCTTGCGAGCCGTTTGGGCGCGGGACGCTCGACGCCTGTTATTAAGGACACTGAAGTCCTCAGGTAGTCTCTGCACCTTCCGGAAGTGTACTTCCGGCTTGGCTCAGGATTGCCGTCGACCGAATCGTTACGGGTTCCCTGAATTCATCCCGTTCATCTCACACCTTTCGGTATGAGCGCACCGTTGTGATGAGTCCCCAGCTCTAACCAACTGAGCTACAGGCCCAAAAGAGGCGTTGATTCTACGCGTGGGCTCTCGTGAGGCAAATGTCTTGGGCAAGATTTTTTCGGGTTGCTTGGGTTGGGATAGAAATAACCCGAATAGGTAGCCCGGATGGAGGTGCGTAGCGCCGCAATCCGGGGAATGGAGTCCCCCGGATTGCGCTTCGCTCTATCCGGGCTACGAAAAAGAGACTCACTCCTACCACACAGGCGCGGATCCCTAGGGAAGCTAGCACTGCTGATGTTGAACATCATTCGCTCGGAAAGGACAAAGGGCCCTTGAAGGCCCTTTGGTACATCTTTACCTCTGCATGGCTCGACTAGTCGAGGAAACTCCGCAGATGCTCCGACCGGCTCGGGTGCCGTAGCTTACGCAGCGCCTTGGCTTCAATCTGACGAATGCGCTCGCGCGTTACGTCAAACTGCTTGCCGACTTCTTCCAAGGTGTGGTCGGTGTTCATACCGATGCCGAAGCGCATGCGTAGGACCTTCGCCTCACGTGGCGTCAGCGTATTCAAGATTTCCGTCGTCGCATACTTCAAGCCGGTGCCGGTAGCCGCATCGGGCGGCGCAACGGTGTTCACGTCTTCGACAAAGTCGCCAAGATGCGAATCCTCGTCGTCGCCGATCGGCGTCTCCATCGAGATCGGTTCCTTGGCGATCTTCAGCACCTTGCGGATCTTGTCTTCCGGCATTTCCATGCGCTCGGCCAGCTCTTCCGGCGTCGCTTCGCGACCCATCTCTTGCAGCATCTGCCGCGAGATACGGTTGAGCTTGTTGATCGTTTCGATCATGTGCACCGGAATACGAATGGTGCGAGCTTGATCGGCGATCGAGCGCGTGATGGCCTGACGAATCCACCAGGTCGCATACGTCGAGAACTTGTAACCGCGGCGGTATTCAAACTTGTCGACCGCTTTCATCAGGCCGATGTTGCCTTCCTGAATCAGGTCGAGGAACTGCAGGCCGCGGTTGGTGTATTTCTTGGCGATCGAGATCACGAGACGCAAGTTCGCCTCGACCATCTCTTTCTTCGCGCGCCGCGCTTTCGCTTCGCCGATCGACATGCGCCGATTGACTTCTTTCAACGCGCCGATCGGCAGGCCGGTACGCTCTTCGATCTGCCCCAACTTGTCTTGCGCCGACATGATTTCGTCGGCGTGGCTTTCGAGCACGGCTTCGTTAACATCGCCCGACTTCGCCGCTTTCTTGACCCAACGCTTGTTGGTCTCGTTACCGGGGAAGCTCTTAATAAAGTTCTTACGCGGCATCCGCGCTTTGCCGACGCAGATATCCATCACTACTTTTTCTTGCGCACGCGCTTGATCGACCAACGAACGCACATACTCGACCAGACGGTTAATCTGCTTCGAGACGAATTTGATCTGCATGAACTCTTCGGCGAGCTTCTTCTGCGTGCGCCGCAGCTCGGGGCTATCATGGCCATGCTTCTGCATGGTCTTGAGCAGGCCGGCATGCAGCTTGCGAATACGACCAAAGCGCTCGATCGCCTCTTCGCGATTCGGGCCGCCTTCTTCTTCGGTTTCACCGGTACCGCCGCCGGCGGCTTCGGCTGCTTCGTCGTCTTCTTCTTCGTTGCCGGTCTTCACCACCACTTCCGGCAACGGCATATCGGGCGCGTTCGGATCGACGAAGTCGACGACGAGATCGGTCAACCGCATTTGATCGGCTTCGACCAAGTCCATCATGCGCACGACTTCGGCAATCGCTGCCGGACATGCGGCAATGGCTTCGGTCGTTTGACGAACGCCGTCTTCGATACGCTTGGCGAGTTCGATCTCGCCTTCGCGCGTTAGCAATTCGACCGTGCCCATCTCGCGCATGTACATGCGCACGGGATCGGTTGTGCGACCGAATTCGCTGTCGACCGCCGATACCAATACTTGCTCGGCTTCTTCGACGGCCTCTTCATCTTCTTCGGCCGGCGCTTGTTCGGTTTTGAGCAGCAACGCATCCGGATCCGGTGCTTCGTCGAACACCTGGATACCCATGTCGTTGATCATATTCACGACCGCTTCGATCTGATCGGTGTCGTGAACTTCTTCCGGAAGATGGTCGTTAATCTCCCGATAGGTGAGGAACCCTTGTTCCTTACCCTGAATGATCAACTTCTTAAGTTGGGAGCGTTGTGTCTCTTGATCCATGTCTTGGCCTGTCTATGGGAACTATGTCGATTCGCGGATACAAAGCCGGAAAGTATAGCTTAAGTTTTACGACTACCCTAAATCTCTCGAGTGCTACGTATCTGAAACTGGTTCGGGCTTCTCCGCCAGCAAACGCGCCAATTCCACCTCTTCTGCCGACGTTAGACCATAAATTGGCTGTTTTTGCAGCAAATGGTCTACTTTCGCCTTCGTCGCCGCTTTTCGCAACTGTGCTAACACGCCACGGAATTCGGCGGCCACATCCTGCGACAACGCTGGATGCGTCCACATGGCCAGTCGAGCGACGCTTTGTTGGTGCTCACTATCACGAAAATGCTCGACAAGAGCCGCCGTATTAATGCTTGGCCGGTCACACACGACCCCGACAAGGGCTCGGAATACGGGCATACCCGGCAAATCCAGCTCTTGAAACGCCGTGCTGTCCTGAATCTGCGCCCCTAACTCCGGGTGCTGCACCAATAATGCTGCCGCTACCCGCACCACCGACGCTGGCTGCTTCGGCTGAGCCCCGTAGGCCGGTGCCCGTTGTCGCGCCGAGAAAGTCGGCGCAACCGGGTTACGTGCACCACCAAAAACTACCGCCAACTCAGCGACCGGAACCCGACTATATTCGCCCAGCCGATCGATCATCATCTGGCGAAATACACCCGCCGGTAGGTTAGACAACAGAGGTCGCGCGAGTTCTACCAAACGCGCGCGCCCGTCGAGCCGCGTAAGATCGACCTGCTTGGCGAGCGACTGAAAAAGGAAATCCGGTAACGGCATCGCTCGGCCCATACGTGCCGTAAATGCCTCACCGCCTTCCTGACGAACCAATGTATCCGGGTCCTCGCCGTCGGGCAGAAACAAGAAACTAACTTGGCGACCTTCGTGCAGCACCGGCATCGTCGTTTCCAGCGCCCGCCAGGCAGCTTCGCGTCCGGCACGGTCACCATCGAAACAAAATACAACCTCGGGCACGAACCGAAATAGCCGCTCCATATGCTCGCGGGTGGTCGCGGTTCCCAACGTCGCGACGGCATTGTCGATGCCCGCTTGGGCAAGGCCGACGACGTCCATATAACCTTCGACAACCAACGCACATCCGACACGCCGAATCGCATCACGCGCGCGAAATAGGCCGTAGAGCTCGCGGCCTTTGTGAAACAACGGCGTTTCCGGCGAGTTCAAATACTTCGGCTCGCCCTTATCGATGATGCGACCGCCGAAACCGACGATGCGACCGCGATAATCGTGAATCGGAAACATCACCCGGTCGCGAAACCGGTCGTATCCGCCGCCACCGTCCTTACGTACCGCGAGCCCGGCCTGAATCAGGATTTCGCGCGCCTCGGGCGTTTGGCCCAGATGGCGAATCAAGTGATCCCAACCGTCGGGCGCAAAACCGAGACCGAAAGCCGCGGCGGTTTCGCCGCTGATACCGCGACCCTTGAGATAGGCAATTGCCCGTGGCGCTTCGCGCAGTTGCGCGCGGTAGTAACGCGTCGCTTCTTCCAGCGCCTTCAACGACGCGGCGGTGTTGTCCGATTTAGCGCCAGCGTTCGCTACAACACTTTCCTTCGGCAACTGCAGTCCCACCCGGCCGGCCAATTCTTCGACCGCCTCGGGAAAGCTCATGTGTTCGTATTCCATGAGAAAGCCGATGGCCGTCCCATGCGCACCGCAACCGAAGCAGTGGTAAAACTGTTTAACTGGACTGACGGTAAAAGACGGGCCCTTTTCGTCGTGGAACGGGCAGCAGGCCTTATAGTCCTTGCCGGCCTTCTTAAGCGGCACGCGACTGTCGATCACCTCGACGATGTCTGCGCGGAGCAGCACTTCGTCGATAAACTGCTTGGGGATTCGGCCGGTCATCGACCTATTTTAACGCCGCCTCCGAACCAGTGAGACGGCGGATGAGAAAGGAATTTATCCGCCGAGGCGGGTACGAACGTTGGCGCTGACTTGGCCAACGTCGGCTCGGCCCTGGAGCTTGGGCTTCAGCACGCCCATCACTTTGCCCATGTCCTTCACGGAGGCGGCGCCGGTCGCGGCAATCGCCTCCTGAACCAACTGTTCGATCTCGGCAGGGCTCAATGCCTGCGGCAGGTAAACCTGCCAGATGGCGATATCGGCCTGCTCTTTTGCCACCAGGTCGGCGCGACTGCCCTTTTCGTACTGCTCGATCGACTCGCGCGACTTCCTGACCAGCTTGTCGACGGCTGCCAGCACTTGCGTATCGTCGAGGGTGATGCGCTCGTCGACCTCACGCTGCTTAATGGCCGCCGTCAGCAACCGCAACGTATCAACGCGCGACTGATTTTTGTCGCGCATGGCCTGCTTCAGATCGTCTTGAATGCGGTCTTTTAAGCTCAAGCGAGAACGCGGGGACGGACAGGAGCGTTCATACGCATCACCTTCTTCTGCTCGCGCTTGCGAGCGGCAGCGGCTTTGCGCTTACGGATTTCGGTCGGCTTTTCGTAATGTTCGCGACGGCGCATTTCGGTAAACACGCCTGCCTTTTCACAGGAGCGGCGGAAGCGACGCAGCGCGAGCTCGAACGGCTCGTTCTCTTTAACGCGGACGGAAGGCATCGAGTTCAATCACCTCGAAAAATGGGTTTTAGTCGGGAAACACTGCCGGGAAACGCGGGGCACCAAAAAGCAAAGCCCTGAATTGGCCGGAAGGGGCGCGATTCTAAGCCGTCCGATTGAGTTTGTACATTGGGGGGAGTCGAGTATTCGAGTACCCGCCAACGGACGTGTGCCGCTCCCTTCCCCCCAGAGGCAAGGGACCTGCTAAGTAAGTTCGGGGCGAGTAAATTTAGTGACATAGTTCAGTTAAGTTCAGTGCCATTGGCACCTAACAGATTAAGATGCACGGCATGCGTGTATTAGGTATCGAGACATCCTGCGACGACACCGGAGTCGCTGTTTATGACAGCCGCCGTGGCCTACTGGCGCACCTGCGTTATTCGCAAACCACGTTACACCTCGATTACGGCGGCGTCGTCCCGGAGCTGGCCTCGCGCGACCATATTCGCAAGGCTTTACCGCTAATCCGGCAGGTCCTGGAACAGGCCGGATCGGGGCAAAACGATATCGACGCGGTTGCTTACACCGCTGGACCCGGCTTGGCCGGCGCACTTTTGGTGGGAGCCGCTGTCGGGCGATCGCTGGCTTTCGCCTGGGGGGTCCCGGCGCTCGGGGTCCATCATATGGAAGGGCATTTACTGTCGCCGCTGCTGGAATCGAACCCACCATCGTTCCCGTTCCTGGCGCTACTGGTTTCCGGCGGTCATACGCTGCTGGCCGATGTGCGCGGGATCGGCGATTACACCCTCCTCGGTGAATCGATCGACGATGCTGTCGGCGAGGCTTTCGACAAGACCGCCAAGCTTCTCCGCCTCGATTATCCCGGTGGGCCGGCGATCGAGCAGGCGGCCAAGACCGGAAATCCGGGGCGATTCCGACTGCCGCGACCGATGACTGACCGTCCCGGTCTCGATTTCAGCTTCAGCGGCCTAAAGACCGCCTGTGTGCAAGCGGCCGCGGCGCAACCGCTCGATGCCCAATGTATCGCCGATATCGCCGCCAGTTTTCAGCAAGCGGCCATCGATACGCTGGCGATCAAGGTCGAGCGCGCCCTCGGGCAAACGCGGCATACGCGACTGGTAGTTGCGGGCGGCGTCAGCGCCAATCAGGTATTGCGGACACGTCTCGACGAGCTTAGCGGACGCCTTGGGATTCGCTGTTATTTCCCGCGGTTTGAATTCTGTACCGACAACGGCGCCATGATTGCTTATGCCGGTTGCGCCCGTCTTGCCGCCGGCCAACATGACGGACTCGAATTCCGGGCAAAACCGCGCTGGCGCATCAACGAGCTGGCGCCGATTTAATTCGCTGTCTTATCCTTCGGTCGACCGATCTTGCCCTCGGTGCCGTCCATTAGCTTCGTAATATTGGAACGATGGCGCCACAGCAACAGCACCGTCATCGCCACGCTCAGCACCATGAACCCTGCCACCGGCACAAACCAGGCGACATATAGCGGTAACAGTACGGCAGCGACCAGCGCCGCTAACGACGAATAACGAAACAAATAGGCCACCACGAACCAGGTCAGCAACAGCATCACGCCGACCGGCCACCACAGCGCCAGCCAAACGCCAAGCCCGGTGGCAACACCCTTACCGCCGCGAAAGCCGAAAAAGATCGGATAAAGATGACCGAGAAAAGCGCCGAGGCCGCAAAGCGCTAACACCATCGTATCGGTCGTCAGCCAGCGCGCCAGCAACACCGCCAACGCGCCCTTACCGAGATCGCCCAACAACGTCAGTATTGCCGCCTTCTTGCCGCCATAGCGCAGTACGTTAGTTGCGCCAGGATTACCGGAACCCACCGTACGCGGATCGGCCAGGCCCAGCGCACGTGTGACGATGATGGCCATCGGCATCGAGCCGATAAGATAGGCAATAACGGGATATAGATATTCCACGGGCGCGTATTGGAAGCGGCGACGGGCTCGCCGTCAAGACAGCGGGGCGAATTTTTGGCTATAGTGCGGCCACTATGGATCTCATCTATGTCCGCGACTTCAAAGTCGATTGCGTTATCGGCGTGTTCGATTGGGAACGCCGTATCCGTCAAACCATCACGCTCGATCTCGACCTCGCCGCCGACGTCGCCCGCGCCGCGCGCACCGACCGGCTGGAAGATACGCTCGACTACAAGGCGATCACTCAGCGATTGCATCAGTACGTCAGCGCCAGCGAGTTCCAACTGATTGAGACATTAGCCGAACGTATCGCCGAAATCTTGCTCAACGAATTTCACGTGCCATGGGTGCGCCTACGGCTCAATAAAAAAGGCGCGCTGCGCCAAGCCACCGACGTCGGCATCGTAATCGAGCGCGGCCGCCAACCCTAATGCCGCGCGTGTACGTTAGCATCGGTTCCAATGTCGACCGAGAAAAAAATATACGCGGCGCAATCCGCGCATTGCGTGCGCAATTCGGCGACGTCGCGTTGTCGCCTGTCTACGAAACGCCGGCGGAAGGTTTTACCGGCGACAACTTTTATAACTTAGTGGCCGCCTTCGACAGCGGCCTGTCGGTTGAACAACTGCGCGATGCACTGAGCACGATCGAGGCGGCGCACGGTCGCCATCGCGGCGACGAACGCTATGCCCCGCGCACGCTCGATATCGACCTGCTGCTATACGGCGACCTGATTCGTCACGAACACCGGCTCGACATTCCGCGCCGTGAAATTACCCAATATTCCTACATCCTCGGCCCCCTCGCCGAGTTGGCACCGGCACTGCGCCATCCGGAAACGGGCGAACGGTTTGCCGATCTGTGGCAACGTTACGACCCTAAAAACGGCCTGCGCCAAGTGGCGTTCGACACGGCCGGCGACAAATAGACGGCGCCCTTCCGTAAGCGAACGGCGGCGCCTACCCTAACCTTTATCGGCTGCAATTCGCAGCCGGGGTGAATATGGCCAGCCGTATAACAACCTGAGGAGGCGCCCTAGTGAGCACGAATCCGAACGTCTATGCCGCACCGACTGCCAAGCTGGACTCGAACCAGAAGCAGTGCCAAGAATGCAACGCGCTCATTAGCAAGAAAGCGGAGATCTGCCCAAAGTGCGGCGTGCGGCAGAAGGGTGCCGGCGGTGCGGTTAGCAAGGTCGCGTTACTGTTGATCACTTTCTTTTTCGGCGGCTGGGGTTTACACAAATTTTATCTGCGCAAGCCGGTTCAGGGCGTCTTCTATGTTCTATTTTGCTGGACCTTCATTCCAGGTTTGATCGCGCTTGTCGAATTCATCGTGTACGCCTGCACCAGCGAGGAAGCGCTAAACGAGAAATACCAAACGGCATCTTCCGGGGTGATGATCGCCGTCATCGGTGTCGTGGTGATGTTCGTCTTCATCGCGATTCTCGGGATCCTAGCGGCCATCGCCATCCCGGCGTACCAGGACTACACCTATCGCGCCAAAATTGCCGGTGTCATGGCGCAGGTCGAGCCGATGCGAGCGCAACTGCAGGAGCGCATTTTAAAATCCGGCGCGATACCGGCCAGCGCCGCCGACGCACCCGACATCGCGCCGGTAACAGTGCCGAATGTCGCGACCGCCACGCTCGGCGACCACGGCATCATCGTTATCAGCTTCGAATCGACGATGGGTCGGCAGATCGCCGGCAACACCATCGAGCTCGAACCGTATGCGGAGAACAATCAGCTTTACTGGCGCTGCACCGGCGGCACATTGCCGAACAAATTCCGAACGCAGAATTGTCGCAAGTAGGGCGGAACCGCTGACCGGGCGGGTGCATACCCGCCCGGTATTATTTTGCTTTCAACATTTGTTCGAGCGCGTCGGCGCTGAAACCATTCATGCGCTGTTTACCGACGAGGATGATCGGCACACCGGTCCCGTTGAGACGCCGATACTCGGCCATGCCAACTTCGCTCTTCTCGACATCGTGCTCGGTGAAGGGAATCCCTTTCTGACTCAGCCACGCACGCGCACGCTTGCACACACCGCACCACGTCGTCGATAACATCACCACTTGGCCGGCACCGACATCGCCCGGGTCGACGCCTGCAACCTCGGCGGCTCCGCTGAACGTGCGAATTTTTACCGACTCGGCGTTGGCCTCGACCGGTGGGTTATCGGAAAAATGGGTACGGCCGGCGGGGTCTTTCCATTTGTAAACGCCGGCATCAGCGACGGAAACGATCGCTATCGCAGCGCCGACGATTAATGGTGACCACTTCATCCGACAACCGAACGACCGCCGTCGACGGCAATAACTTGGCCGGTAATGTAACCGGCATCGCGGATTAAAAATAAAACGGTACGGGCGATATCGTCGGGATCGCCCAGACGCTTGAGCGGTGTGCGCGAGATCATGCGCTGCTTGGACATTTCGTCGGCGCCGCCCTGCGGCCAGAGAATAGCGCCCGGGGAAATGGCGTTGGCCCGCACCTCGGGCGCGGCATCGCGCGCGAGCGCCTTGGTCAACGTGATGAGCCCGGCCTTAGCGATGCTGTAAATCGGATGATCCGGCAACGGCCGCTCGCCGTAGATGTCGGTGATGTTGATGATCGAGCCGGCGTATCTTTTCAAATGCGGCAACGCCGCTTGCGCCAAAAAAAACGGCGCCTTGAGGTTGGTGGCAACGATGTTGTCCCACTGGTCTTCGGTCGCTGCGCCGAACGGCGTCGGATAGAAGCGCGAAGCATTATTGATCAGCGCATCTAAGCGGCCGAACGCTTCGACCGTCTCGTACACCAAATTCTTCAGCAACTTCTCGCTGTTACTCAAATCGCCGCGCACCAACATCACTGATTCCGGACGTTGTCGGTGCAGCTCGGCTTGCAACGCGTGGGCTTCGGCCTCGGACGAGTGGTAATGAATCACGAGCCGCATACCTTGCGCATGCAGCAGTCGAGCGACGGCGGCACCGATGCGATGGGCACCACCGGTAATGAGCGCAACCTTATCTTGCAATGCAGCCTGTGCCATGCGTCGCTCACACGCCATTCGGTTATACTTGCCGCGGCCTGCCGCACCGCGCACGCCGTCATTCCACAATACTCGTCCGATCCCTAAACGCCAACAGAAATGTCACACCGGTCACGCGGTCCTATCGAACTGTCGTCCCCCAGCCGCGAAGAGCAGGAAATCAGCGCGCGACTGACTGCCGTCATCGAGCAAGAGATCGCCCTGAGCGGATCGATCTCATTTGCCCGCTTCATGGAGCTGGCGCTCTACACGCCGGGGCTCGGCTACTACGCCGGCGGTAAATCGAAACTCGGTGCCGCCGGCGATTTTATCACCGCACCGGAGTCGTACCCGCTGTTCGCGCGCTGCCTAGCGCACACGGCAATCGACGTACTACAAGCGCTCGGCGGTGGCGACATTCTTGAAGTCGGCGCCGGTAGCGGCAAGCTCGCCGCCAGTTTGTTAGCGGAACTCGCCGCGCGAAATGCGCTGCCCGACACTTATTATATTCTAGACATCAGCGCCGACTTGCGCGCGTTGCAGGCGCAAACCTTGCGCGCGCAGGTGCCACAGCTATTCGAGCGCGTGCGCTGGCTCGATAGTTTGCCGACGGCGGGATTTCGCGGATTGGTTATCGGCAATGAGCTACTCGATGCAATGCCGGTGGAGCGCTTTCGCGTTGACGCGGATCAAATTCGACAATTACGCGTCGCCCGGCAAGGCGGTCAATTCGTCTGGACCGACGGCATCGCCAGCGAGGCGATTCGCGAACGTGTCGCACCGCTCGCGCTGGCATCGGATTATGAATCGGAAATTTCCTTGGCCGCCGAAGCCTGGGTTCGTAGCATCGCCGATGTGCTCACCGCTGGTGTCCTGCTGTTGATCGACTACGGCTTTCCACGCGCTGAGTATTATCATGCGCAACGCAACGCCGGCACACTCATGTGTCACTACCGGCACCACGCGCATGCCGACCCACTGATCTTGGTTGGCCTACAAGACATCACCGCGCATGTCGACTTCACTGGCATTGCCGAGGCGGCGCATGACAGCGGCCTCGGTGTGCTCGGTTACACATCACAAGCGGCGTTTCTCATTGCCAGCGGTATTGGCGAATTGATAACAGCGCCGGACACCGACGTGCGCGCGCATTTAGCGCTGACGGATCAGATTAAGAAGCTGACGCTGCCGCATGAAATGGGCGAGCTGTTCAAGGTGATTGCATTGGGGCGTGGGCTGGAGCGTCCGCTGCGTGCGTTCGCATTACAGGATCGGCGCGGGCGCTTGTAAACATCCCCAGCGAATTCATAGCGGGCTCCCCTCCCCCCTTGCGGGGGAGGGGTCGGGGGAGAGGGGTAACATTACCTCCCCTCTCCCTTGTTCTGTTCCCGCCTCACCCCCGCAAGGGGGGGAGGGAGACGCCCGAATTAGCCTTCGTAGAACTCTTTACTACTGAACCTTCACTACTGCACCTTCAACAACTCGATCTCGAACAACAGCGTTTCGTCCGGGCCGATATTGCCGCCGGCGCCGCGCTCGCCATAGGCCAAGCTCGCCGGAATTGCGACTTCCCACTTGGCGCCTTCCTTCATCAGCGGCAGCACTTCCTGCCAGCCCTTGATCACCCCGTTAACCGGGAACGTCGCCGGCTCGTTGCGCTTGTAGGAGCTATCGAATTCGGTGCCGTTGATCAGCGTGCCGCGATAATGCACCGACACGGTGTCGGTCGGTTTCGGCGACTTACCGCTGCCTTCCTTCACGACTTTGTATTGCAAGCCGCTGTCGAGCGTCTTCACGCCCTTCTTCTTTTTGTTATCGGCGAGGTACGCATCACCGCGTTTCTTGTTTTCCTCGGCGGCGACCTTTTGCTTCGCCATCGCCTGCTCACGATATTTCGTCATTGCTGCCTCGCGTTCTTCCGGCGTCAACGCCGACTTGTTGCCGCTCATAGCGTCTTCGATACCGCGGGCGAACGCCGACGGGTCGATTTCTTTGGCGCCGGCCTTCATGTTCTCGCCCATCTGATAGCCGAACGAATAACTGCTCTTTGCTTTGTCGTCCGGCAACTTCACCGGATCGGCGGCAAATGCACCGACACTGACGGTTAACAGCACGGTGCCTATCACTAACGATTTCATAAAGTTCTCCTGGTTATTTAACGTTTTGATCCTGTCGTTACCTATTTTCATACGGCTACCGCAAAAAGATCGTGCTCGTCGGCACGCGTCACCCGCACCGTGGCAAACGCACCGACGCTCAAGTTGCCAGCATTCTCGACGTAAACACGCCCATCGATCTCCGGTGCGTCGGCGCTGGAACGGGCAATGGCTGTGCCTTCGGGCGCAATCTCGTCGACCAACACCGTCAGCGTCTTACCAATTTTGCGCTGCAACTTCTCCGCCGAAATGCGCGCCTGTACTTCCATGAAGCGCGCCAAGCGTTCTTGCTTTAGCGCTTCCGGCACTGGGTCGGCCAAGGCATTGGCGGTCGCACCGTCGACCGGCGAATAGGCGAAGCAACCGACGCGATCGAGCTGCGCCTCTGCGAGAAAATCGAGCAACTGCGTGAAATCGGCATCGGTCTCGCCCGGAAACCCGACGATAAACGTCGAGCGCACAGTAATTTCCGGGCAGATCGAACGCCAGCGCTGGAGCCGTTCGAGCGTATCTTCGGTCGCGGCCGGGCGCTTCATCAGTTTCAAGATGCGCGGGCTCGCATGCTGGAACGGCACATCGAGATATGGCAACAGTTTGCCGTCGGCCATCAACGGCACGACTTCATCGACGTGCGGATACGGATAGACGTAATGCAACCGCACCCACACGCCGAAACTAGCGAGCGCCTGCGTGAGCTCGATCATGCGTGTCTTCAGCGGCCGACCTTGCCAGAAACCGGTGCGGTATTTGAGATCGACACCGTACGCGCTGGTGTCTTGCGAAATCACCAACAGCTCTTTGACACCGGCCTTAACCAGATGCTCCGCTTCTTGCATAACCTCGCCGACCGGCCGGCTGACGAGATCGCCGCGCATCGATGGGATGATGCAGAACGTGCAGCGGTGATTGCAACCTTCGGAGATTTTAAGATAAGCGAAGTGCTTGGGCGTGAGCTTGATGCCTTGCGCTGGAATGAGGTCGGTGTAGGGATCGTGCGGCTTCGGCAAGTGCTTGTGCACATGCGCCATGACTTCGTCGGTCGCGTGCGGCCCGGTGACCGCCAGCACTTTTGGATGCGTGCGCTGCACCACATCGCCTTTAGCACCGAGACAACCGGTAACGATGACGCGGCCGTTTTGTTCGAGCGCTTCGCCGATCGCGCCTAACGATTCGTCAACCGCGGCGTCGATGAATCCGCAAGTGTTGACGACCACAAGGTCGGCGCCTTCATACGACGGCGAGATTTCATAACCCTCGGCGCGCAACTGCGTCAGGATCCGCTCGGAATCGACCAATGCCTTCGGGCAGCCGAGGCTGACGAAACCGACGCGGGGAGTCGCGCGCGTACGCGTTTTTCGGGATGTCTTCATGGGTGTGATTGGGTAGCGCAACTCAGAACGAGTAAGAAAGTGATTTCCAGCTTCAGTTCCCCTCTGCTTTCAGGAGAGGAGTTTACGTGCCGGCGATCGTTTGTTACCGGCTCCAAAGGCCAAAGGCGTGCGGCAGCGCGTGATTCTACTCCGGGCGCGGCGATATTGCCGCTTTAATGGCACCGATCCGACGTTCGCGGATGCGCTCGCCGATGGCCGGACCGGCCAAACCCAGGCTTAGCGCCTCGGCCGCGACCGCGGCGGTATCCACCGCCTGCGCCGCGGCAAACGCCTGCGCCAATAGTGCCCGCTGCGGATACGGCCGGTTTTCCAAGCCGGTACGGCCGCGGGCGTCGGCCTCGCAGGCGGTGGCAAACTGGTCGACCCGCTCCGGCCGGCGGAATGCATCGAGCGCTTCCAGCAGTTCGAGCACGGTTCCCGGGCGCAGCTCGGCAAACCGATGGCACTTGCCATGGTGGCGCGCGACCAGCACCGCCAAGTCGCGATAGTCGTTCGGCACGCGAAAACGCTGGCAGAAATCGACGATCAGATGGGTACCGCGTTCTTCATGGCCGTGATGGCGCGGCAGAATGTCGGCCGGCGTGGTCGCTTTGCCGAGATCATGCAGCAACGCGGCGAAGCGAATGCGGGTGTCGTCCGTGAGCGCAGCCGCCTGATCGATGACCAACATAACGTGCACACCGGTATCGATCTCCGGATGATGCTGTGGCGGTTGCGGCACGCCGTACAACGCCTCGATCTCCGGAAACAAACGCGCGAGTGCGCCACCGTCGCGCAGCACGGTAAAAAATTGTGCCGGTCTCGATTCAGCCAACGCGCGCTCCAATTCCTGCCACACGCGCTCGGGCACGAGATGATCGAGTTCGCCGGATTCGCTGATGCGGCGCATGAGCGCCAGCGTTTCATCAGCCACGCGGAAACCGCGATCGGCGAAGCGTGCGGCAAAACGCGCGACGCGCAAAACGCGCAACGGATCTTCGACGAACGCCGGCGACACGTGCCGCAGAATGCCGGCCTCGAGATCGGCGGCACCGCCGAACGGATCGATCAATCGACCGCTACTGTCTTCGGCCATCGCATTGACCGTGAGATCGCGCCGCTGCAGATCGTCTTCCAGCCGCACGTCTGGCGCGGAATAAACCGTGAAGCCTTTATAACCGCGCCCCTGCTTACGCTCGGTGCGCGCCAGCGCGTATTCCTCTTTGGTCGTCGGATGCAGAAACACCGGAAAATCGGCGCCGACCGGCTTAAAACCGCGCGCGACCATCTCTTCGGGCGTGCTGCCGACGACCACATAATCGCGGTCGACCACCGGCAAACCGAGCAACCGATCACGCACGGCGCCGCCCACTAAATAAATTTCCATTGCCTGCCTCACCCTTCGTCGGCGCACCAACACCATGCGCGACATTCGTCGGAAAATTGTCCGCGTTGTTCGGACGCAACCGCCGATTTGTCAATGTCTATGGGAAACTGCGCGCACCTCGCCATCTGCGCCTCGCCGTCTAAACTCAGTAGTAACGAATTGTGGCATAGCACCTACTCAAAGGTCATTCATGTCCAAACTCCGCTTGCTGCCCATCGCTCTGATCGCGCTATCGATACTCGGCTGCGCCAATTTTGGCTACTACGCTCAAGCCGTGAACGGCCACTTCGATATGTACCTGCAAACACGGCGGATCGACGATCTGTTACTCGATCCGAACGTCGATCCGGCGCTCAAGCGCAAACTTTCGGAGGTGTTGCGCATCCGCGAATTCGCCAGCCGTGAGCTCGGACTGCCGGATAACGACAGCTATCGCGCCTACGCCGATCTCAAACGGCCATACGTGATTTGGAACGTATTTGCCACACCCGAACTGTCGATGAAGCCCAAAGAGTGGTGCTTCCTGGTCGCCGGTTGCAACGCGTATCGCGGCTATTTCTCCGAGCACGAGGCCGAAGCGTTTGCGGCAAAATTGCGCGCTGAAGGTTTCGATGTGCATGTCGGTGGCATTACCGCCTACTCGACGCTTGGCTGGTTCCGCGACCCGCTGCTGAACACCACCATCAATCGGCCGCTGATCGATATCGCCGGCCTGATCTTTCACGAGCTCGCCCATCAAAAATACTTCGTCGCCGGCGATACCGCCTTCAGCGAATCGTTCGCCATGACCGTCGAGCTCGAAGGCATGCGTCGCTGGTTGCAAACCAATGCCAGCGGCGGCGAATATGAAAAATACGAAACCCGTTTGAAGCGCCGCCAGGAATTCGCCACGCTGGTGCTAAAACACCGCGATCGGTTGGAAGCGGTGTACGAATCCGATCTCAGCGTAGCTAAAAAGCGCGCCGGCAAGGCGCAGGTGTTCGCCGATCTGCGCACCGAGTATGAACAACTGAAGGCAAGCTGGAACGGCTATAACGGTTACGACGGCTGGTTCGCCGATGATTTGAACAACGCGCACCTGGTGTCGATCGGCATGTACCACCGCCACATTCCCGCGTTCCAGGCAATCCTGGCGCGGCAGCAAGGCGACCTCAACGCGTTTTACGAAGCGGTGAAAGTGCTCGGTCACTTGCCGAAGACCGAACGCACGGCAGCGCTGGATGCGTATGTACCGATTACCACCGTAGAAAAGTCGGAGTTGTTGCCGGCGAGCGGACAGTAAATCGATATAGGCGACCCCCGCGGTTTCAAAAAGGCGCGTGGGTGGTTGAAGCTAACTATCCTAAATTTTTTAAATAGCTCGGCACGACGCTTTCAAACGTCTTCGGCTCGATGTCGAACACCGAGCGCAGTACGCTTCCTCCCGCGCAAATTCCATCGACCGTGAGCGATCTATAGTTATCGAGCGAGAACGGTTTGCCCGGCGCATAGTCGAGCAACGCCGCCTGCCAGCGCGACAATCGATCGCCTATGCCAACAACGCACACACGCCGACCACGCACCTCGGCAATGTATTCCACCAACTCGCGCAGCCGGTAAATCTTGGGGCCACACAAGTCGTAGCGCTGGCCGTAGGTGCCGTATGCGTCGATGGCGATTTCGAAAGCGCGCGCGACGTCGTCGACGTACACCGGTTGCAAGCGCGCATCGGCGCAAGCGAGCGGAAACACGCCCGGCGCCAACTTGAGCAAACCGGCGAAACGATTGGTGAAGCTGTCGTGCGGACCGAAGATGACTGCCGGCCGAAAACTGGTGACGCGCACATCGGGCGCCGCCGCATGCGCGGCGTCCTCACCGCGCGCTTTAGTGCGCAGGTAATGGCTCGGCGCGTCGACCGCGGCACCGAGCGCGCTCATATGCAATAAGCGCGCGACCCCGGCTTCGCGACACGCCTCGGCCACGGTCGCCGGCAAGTCGACATGCGCGCGCACGAAGCCGGCGCCGGAATGGCCGCGCTCATTGAGAATGCCGACGAGATTGACGACGACGTCCATACCATCGAACTGGCGACGCAGAAACACCGGGTTATGCACGTCGCCATCGACCAGTACCAAACTGGGCAATACCAGCAAATCGCGGTGGGCCGCGCTGTTGCGCGTGAGCACGCGCAACCGATGACCTGCCGGCGCCAGCCGCTGCGCCAGCGCGTGGCCGACGAATCCGCTACCGCCGAGGAGGCAAATGTTGAGCGGAGTCACCAAAGAATGATACCCGGGGTTTTCATTTTGTTATCTGCGGAAAGGCGATCACAGAAATGAACGCGCCACCCTGACGCGCGTCGCCAAAGAGTCAATGAAAGAGAGTGATGGCGCGAATCCATTTGGTGTCTGCTCCTAAAAGACGGTAACAAAATGAAACAAGCATCGAGCCAACCACTTCCCTCACCCCAACCCCTCTCCCGGGGGAGAGGGGTTTTAAGCCCTTCTCCCTCCGGGAGAAGGGTGGGGATGAGGGAAACGTGGCACCGTATTTTCATTTTGTTACTGTCTCTAAGAAGAACCGGCGCGTCCCGCTGCAATCGTCGGCATGCGTGTGGTGAGTCGCGTCGGGTGGCGGCCGAGGCGATGATCGTAGACGACAGCATAAGCCAATACGTTCTTCACATAGCCGCGGGTTTCGTTGTACGGAATGGTCTCGACCCAAATATCGGCGTCGACCGAGGCGGTCGGCATCCAGCTGTCAACACGATTCGGACCGGCATTATAGGCGGCCGTTGCTAACAACTGATGGCCTTGATAGCGCTCGAGCACTTGCTTCAGATAACCGATGCCGAGACGCAAATTCTGCTCGACATTGAGCAATGCGTCCGGCACCGAACCGCCGAGCTTCAACCGTTGTAACGTCGCCCGGCCGGTCGCCGGCATCAGCTGCATCAGCCCGAGCGCGCCGGCGGGCGAACGCGCGTCGACTACGAACGCGCTTTCTTGACGAACGACGCCGTAAATCCAGCCGGCATCGACGCCGTACTCGTTGGCATTGGCCTCGATGATGCTGCGATACAGCAGCGGAAAACGCAGATCGAGATCGTTGGTTTGGCCACTCAAGACGGCGGCTTGAATCGCCCGATCGTGCCAACCCCACTCGCGGGCAATGACGGCGGCGACTTCGAGTTGGCGCTTATTGAAATCGCGAATGGCGAAATTCCACTGCCGGCGGGCATCGACAATCTGGCCTAAGGTGTATAGCTCCTTGGCGGCTTTAATCGAGGCGCGCGATAGTAGCGGCGTAACTTCTTCCGGCGTCGGATTGGCGGCAACGTGCTGCATGGCGTAGGGCGCTTCCGCCCGGTCGGCGGCGAGGAAGCCGTAGTAATCGCGCTCGCCCGCTAACGCCAGATACATCTCACTGGATTGTTGCTTGTCGCCCTTCTGCTCGGTGGCGCGCGCGGTCCAATAGCGCCAACGCGATTCGTGCTGCACTTCTTCCGGCAACGCGGCGATGAAACGGCGCACCGTATCCCATTCGCCGGCGCGCAGCGCCGAGTACACGCGCCACTGCTGCAGCGCCGCATCGTCCGGGCGCACCGACACCGCCGATAACCACTGCAACGCCGACGGCGAATGACGCTGCGCTGCCAGCAAAGCGATGTAGCGCAGCACGTAATCGTCGTCCTCGCCGAAGAATTGATACTTGGCCTTCAACCGCTGCCATTGCCGCATCGCTTCGTCTTCGTCGCGATAGGCGAGCCGAACGACACCATGCGTCACCACCATGCGCGCCACCGGTGTCTCGACAAAATAGTCGATATTTTCCAGCCCGCGTACCGGATCGCGGTGCATCGATTGCCAACGATCGAGCCATACCCGCTCTTTCGGCGGCAGATACGAAGCGAGCTCGGCGGCAACGCTGACGTTACCGGCCGCCATCGCTAGTCGAGCGCGTTCCCACACTTTGTCGCTCGTCATGTAACCGGCTTTCTTCCAAGCGGCGAATATCGGCTCGCAGGCCGGCGACAAACGTTTACCCGTGGTCCATAAACGTTCGATGCGACCCATGACGGTTGCCGTCTGCTCACCGCTTTTCAAGCGTTGCGTCAGCTGCCAGCACAATAGTTCGGTGTCGCCGGGGACATCGGCGTATTCCTTAATAAATGTTTTCCAGTCGCCGCGCTCGGCCAACACCCGCAGCCAGCGTTCGCGCAGCCACTCGGCGAGCGGGGTATGGGCATTTTCGTCGAGGAATTTGCGGATCACCGGCGCGCGTGTTTGTGGCAGATGCTCCTTCAGGTATTCGTATTGCACATAGCCATGCAACACATAACCGTCGAGCTGACGATCCAATGCTTGATAGCGCGCATCGTTGCCCGCACGCAACGCATCGAGCGCCGCCAGAAAGACTTGTCGTTGTTTTTCTACATCGACCGCGGCTGGCTCGGCAGCAAATACCGTACCGGCAAACAACAAGAAAAAAGAAGTAATGACGATTCGAGGCATCATGAAAATATAATAGCCGATCCCCTCGCGAGCCCCTAAAGAGAACCCCATGGAATCGATCAATCCTGCGACAGGAGAACGAATTCAACAGTTCCCGACACTCGATCCGGCCGCTATCGAACGCGCGATCGCCGAAACCGCCGCGGCGGCGGCATGGCAGGCGACCTCGTTCGCCGAGCGTGCCCAGATCCTGCGCAATGCCGCGGTCGAGCTGCGCGCGCACGCAACCGATCATGCCCGGCTGATCACGCTCGAAATGGGCAAGCTTATTAAGTTTGAGCAATATATAAGGTCGTCGCCAAGATGAAGGAGTTACCGACCGACGATCCGCTATTCGGCAAGGATTCGATTCGCCAGGAGGGCCGTAAGATTCATCCGATGTATTTGCACGAGGTGAAGAATCCGAGCGAGTCGCAAAACGTAGGGTTCCCCTCCCCCGCAAGGGGGGAGGGGAACGCTTCGTTAAGCTCTCGCTATGAACACAATCTTCGGCGTCCCCACCCAAGCGCTCTTCGGCCAATTACTAATAAGGTATAAGGACAGGCGCGCACCTCGCTCATTGTTTTTTGATCGGCGCACTTCCTGCTCGACCGGTGCTGCCATTGTCCTGGCTGACAAACGCATACTCTTGATCTGTCAGCGGCATCCGCTGTAACACCATCCGCGCAAATCCTTTCCACCGTCGCCACCCAGCTCATAGGCTTCTCAGGCAATGCGTCCGCCGAAACGGATTCGCCGTGACTGGCCGCCCGCGGCAAGACGGCTGTCGTTTCCGGCATGGCCACATGCGCTGCGGGCTGCACATTGCCGGTACTTGCCGCTAATTTCGGAACCGGCGGATAAAGCAGACGCGCGCCGCCCCAACCGCCGAGAAAACCGAACGCCGGCAACGCAAATGAGCGCAACAGAGAAGTTCGCGAAACGAGGATTGCCATATAAATTGCTCCGATACGGTTGGCATTGCTTCAATTCGTGCTGGCGTTCGTCGAAATTAATTTTTTAGTAGCAGGCACCTGACTCGCTACATTGCCAATACACAATCATGGTTTCGTAATCGTGCACACGAACCCATTCACCTTCACCCTGCCAACGACGATCGACGATATCGGTACCATCCCAGGTCGAGGCAAAGCCATATTCCCAACCCGGATCAACCCGGAACGTATCCCAATCCTGGTCTGGCGGAGTGTTATCCCACGGCGCCAGCCATTTTGTCTCATAGATTCCTGCGCAATCATTCGGCGGATCGTTCTGAATCCGCCATTCACCATCACCGCACCACTTGCGCGAAGTCCAGACCCAGGCGTCCGAACAGAGGTCGGTAATAGCGATACCAGGATCGGGGTGAAGGGCCAATAAATAATTAGAGAAGGTAAACGGAAACGATTTATTTTTTTGTCGTACCAGAAGCACAACGCATAAATGCGAACGGCGCCTTGCCGTTAAGCAAGACGCCGTTCTTGTGCAACTTACTGCAAAATTAACAACGCACGGAACCGGTGCCGCGGTTATTTATACGACGGTAACTCCACGATATAAGTATCCACGGCGCCGGAATTGCCCCAGTCACTTCCAAAAATAACGCGCGTCCCGCTCGGGCTGATCGATGCATGCGCCTCGGCCCAATAATCCATCTGCCCTTCCTTACCGAAAGTGCGCGAGTGCGCGATGCGGCAAATGCTGCCGCCAGGATTAGTGTTGGCGAGCAAAATCTCATTGTCGAGCACGCCTGAACCGCTGGCGGTGCCGGTGGCAGAGACCGCGACCCAACCCGGCGTAGCGAGCTTGAAGCCAACGGTCGACACATGCGTGCCGCTCATGGGATACGGATAGCCGGTGTCGGGACCGATGACGACGCGACCACTGCCATCGGTCATGTCGTGCGTGACCAACGAGCCGACGTAGGTTCCGTCAAAAGCGACGGCGTTATACGTGTCGTGTCCGTTCGCCAAGCGACCGAGCGAGGCATGCTCGGCGTTATACGCAAGGTTGAGGTCGAGCTTCAACACCAGCTTGTTGTCGTACACCTTGCCGTTCCAATAGGCGAGATTACCGCTGGCCGAGGCCAAGGGCGCATTCGAATCGGTCGGCAACGTTGCAGTACTCAGCGTATTAGTATCGATACGGTAGAGATGTGCTTGATTACTGCTGTTGCACTTGAGCCCGATCACATTCGAGTCCCACGACATCGTGCCGTGCGAGTCGGCCGAGATATTCTCTCCACAAGAAAACGTATGCACGACATCTTTCGCGCCGCTCGAAACGTGATAACGAATCAAGTTGGTACCGGACGGATAAAAGAACACATCCGGATCCGACGTATGCCAATACACCTGTTCGATGTCCGCCGGTGCGATGTCGAGTATCTTGATGAAGCCGTACGGCGCTTTACCTTGATACAGCTCATGCCGGCCACTGACGTTGCTGGTGTGATACAGGATCAGATATGACTCGTCGGCATTCCATGCTTGCGTCGTCGAGTACAGCGGCTTCAATACGCCGCCGCTGCCGACAGCGGTAATGCGTCGCACGGTCGTGCCGAACTGCGGATCGAGGTAAGCGGAGCCTTTGCTCGGCTGGGTAACGGTCGTCATCGGGTGCGGCGCTTTGTCGGTCACGAGGCCGCTACAAAAATCACCACTGCTGGACGTAGTGGCGGCGAAAGTCGCGGCCACACTACGCGCTGCTGCCATCGACACCACGCAGTTGCCGGTACCTGTACAAGCGATGCCGCTGCCGCTCCAACCGCTGAAGGTATAGCCACTCGCCGCGACAGCCGTCAGCGTTACCGATGTATCGGCGGTGTAACTCTCGCTGCAATCGCTACCGCAATTGATGCCGGCCGGAGTCGACGTGACTGTGCCGGAGCCGGTACGGGTGACGTTCAAATTGTAGGTAGACGCACTGTTCTGCGCGAAGGTCGCCGTTACTGTGCGCGCCGCGCTCATCGCTACTGTGCACGTTGTTGTTGCCGGGCATGAAATCCCACTGCCGCTCCAACCGCTGAAGGTATAACCCGTTGCCGCGGCGGCGGTCAGCGTCACTGATGTGCCAGCGGCATAGTTCTCGCTGCAGTCGCTGCCGCAGTTAATACCGGCGGGCGCTGACGTCACTGTGCCGGAGCCGGCGCGATTCACATTAAGTGTGTAGTTAGCGGTCGGCGGAGGCGGCGGCGTGCCCTGCACGAACGTTGCCGTCACTGTGCGCGCCGATGTCATCAACACTTGGCAAGTCCCGGTTCCCGGGCACGAGATACCAGCGCCGCTCCAGCCTTGGAAGGTGTAACCGGTTGCCGGCTTTGCGGTCAATGTGAATACGGTGCCTGCGGGATAAGTGTCATCGCAGTCGGTACCGCAATTGATCCCAGTAGGCGAAGACGTCACGGTGCCGGAGCCTGAAACATTTACCGACAACGTATAGATCGGGGACGGAGTTGGAGTTGGCGTGGGAGTGGGAGTTGGTCCGGGAACTGGTACTTTCTTGGTGAACGTCGCGCTAACGGTGCGCGCGGATGTCATCGATACCTGACACGTTCCGGTGCCGGGACAAGAAATGCCACTGCCGCTCCAACCACTGAACATATAACCGCGCGCCGGCTTGGCAGTCAGCGTGAACACCGTTCCCGCCGGGTAAGTCTCATTGCAATCTCTCCCGCAATTAATCCCTGTGGGCGCCGACGTTACTTTGCCGGGGCCGATAACGTTCACCCATAACGTGTAAAGCGTGCCCTGCGCTCGAGCTTCGTTGCTGAGAGCGAATGACAGGACGATTGAGAGAACAGCGAGTAAAAATAAAGCGCGGTGCTGAAATAGATTTTTTATCATTGCTAATACTTCTCCATACGAGGGACCCAAAGATCCGTGTGTGCGTCGGAACGTATTAACTAAACATCCCTTCGCACGCTGCTCAGGAGAAAGGTATTAGTTATTGTTCTCTGATCGGAATATAAAAAAGTTACTGTCCGAATAGACAGTGAAAATGGATTGACGGTTTTCACTTCTTGATGAGCGGTGAATAAGCGTATTTTTATTATTGCGAATAAAAATACGACGCGAGGCGAATTTCGAATCTACTAGGAAGCAGCAAGGGGAAAAAATTTACGCAGTATTCCCTCCCCCGCTTTCGCGGGCGAGGGTTAGGGAGGAGGTAATATCGATCCAGCGTATTATTGAAACGACTTCTAGTAACTTATTCTTTGAGTCTGTAATTAATCGTTCCGTAGACGTGCAATAGAAGCGCCGACAGAATCGCAAGTCGCTTCGTGATGTCTCCAAATCATTTTTTGGGTTCAGATGCACCGTCAGTTCAGGTAGGGCAGGAAACAAGGTAGTCCGCGCCACCCCACCGCCCTCGTTTCTACGATCGAGTTTCCCGTTTAAATCATGGCGATAGACGGTAGTCGTGACGCGGTGACTTTTCGCGTTCGTTGACCAAGCGACCGTAAAAAGTCCTACGTACGCCGCTGCCCTGAAATAGTTCAACTATGCTCGAATAACGAATAATTCGAGGCTGACCATGGAACAAAAACGGCAGGCACCGCGGGTGCTGATTGTCGACGATGCGCCGGCGGTCGGCGACGTATTTGGGATGAAGCTCGAACGCGAAGGTTATGTCGCGGTGATCGCGCAAAATACCGAGCGTGCCCACCGGTTGCTGGAAGCCGAGGAGTTCGACGTCATTCTGCTCGATATCCGCCTGCCGGATGGCAGCGGTCTCGAGCTGCTAAAGCGCCTGCGTCAACAGCGGTCGCTGCTCGACACTCCCATCATCGTGATCTCCGGCCTCGATCAGACCAGCGACGTCGTCGACGCACTGCGCGAAGGGGCCAACGATTACATCACCAAACCGTTCGATCTCGCGGTCGCGTTCGCGCGTGTTCGTACCCAAGTTGCCGTAAAGCGCCTCAAGGAAGCGAATGATCGGTTTTTGCATATCGCCGGCAACGATCTCAAAAAACCGCTGATGTCGTTGCTCGATGCGGCGCGACAGCTGTATACCGAGCATCAACCCGGCTCGACCGTGACCGCGCAGGACCATAAGACCTTCGCCAGCATCATCGAATCCGCCGAGCACATGCGTGAAGTGATTACCGATGTGCTGGAATTGCGCGCACTGCGCGACCGACGCCTGCGCGTCGAAAAACTCGAGACCGACCTCGGCGCAATCGTACGTCAGGCGGTGGCGCATAGCAGTGTGTTGGCGAAGATCAAAGGTATCGAACTGCGCATGGAGTTCGAACGCGAGTTACCGAATATTTACGCTGACGACGCTCGCATCATGCAGGTGTTGGAGAACTTGATCAGCAACGCCATTAAGTTCAGCCCAGCAAACACTGCCACCGCCATACGCACAAAGCGCGACCAAGACTGGGTACTGTGCGAGGTGGCGGACAAGGGCCCGGGCGTACCGGAGCAGGAAGTGAAACTGCTTTATACCGACAACGTGCAGATTAGTAATTCATCAACCACTGGTGTAAACAGCACCGGTATGGGGCTCGCGCTTGTGCGCGAGATCGTATTGCTGCACGACGGGGAAGTTGGCATGCGCAACGACGCCGGCGGCGGCGCAACGTTTTGGTTTCGGCTGCCGATGGTTGAGTCGGTGTATCTCAGCTGAAGTTGTAAAACCCATCCTCTCCCACCCCCCTTGAAGGGGGGAGGTTGCGTAGTCGACGGGCTTCAGTAAGTACCATTCCACTCCAACCCGTTTAGTTGTGTTGCTCAACACCTCAACAGCCGTGTGAGTCGGGGGGTGGGTTTTATGGCAGCGATAACCGAGTAAAAAACCCACCCCCACCCCAGCCCTCCCCCTGAGGGGGAGGGAGCTAGAGCGTGCCGCGGCTTAAGTAAGTGCCATTCCACCCCGATCCCTATTCAGATCAAAAGAACACGACACCCGCAGCGGAGGAGCGAACTGTGCTGGTTGTGGCAGTTGTGACGTTCTCCAGGATCAGGCGACTCGTCCCATTTAACAGGAATTCCAGCCGCCGCTGATAAAGTGCGTTCGGCAACAGCCCGGTCACGACCATCTTGCGGTTTTGCAAGCTCAGAGGTCCGAGAATCAATTTCTTCGCCAGCGTGATTGATTTGTTGAAAACCACCAGCGGCCCCGACCCGAGCGCCACAGTCACGCTGGCAGAATCGTCATAGACCAGCGCCATTTGTACACGCTCGAGTTCCGTGGTGTTGGCACCGACGGTAACGGCGTGCAGGAATTGCTCGTCGAGCCGCGGCCGTTGTGGCACGGCAACTTCCACGCGCCACGCCGCCTTCGACTCCGGCACGAGCGCGCTGTTGTTGCTATCGTTTGCCTCATCTGGATACGTGTAAACCCACTTACCGTTGAGCAAGAACTTATCGGTATAGCCGCCACGGCCGTCTGGCAGCGCAAAGCGGTAATCGACCGTAGCGCCCTTGCCGCCGATCTTCTTGAGCGTGGCGTCTCCGGGTAACAACGTCTGAACCTTCGCGTACGCGCCGCCGTTGCTGAAGGTGAAATAGTTACCGGACAGATTCCAAACACCCGCGCCCGATGATTGACCGCTATTGTCCGTCGGCTCGTTCACCATGTGAAACAACACCGATTTCCGAAACCCCGCCTTGTCGAGAGTGGCCGAACGCACTCGATCAAACACCAGCGTCACTGGGTGATCGGTGTTGGCGAACGCGGGCTGGAGGAACACGATGCTGCGCACGAACCCGTTTTTCGAATCGAGCTTGTCGAATTTATAGGAACGACTGGCGTTGCCGCGCATGTAAGTAAACTCCGCGCGTCGGTCGAAGCTATTGGCGCCATCGTCGGCAGTGCCGATCAGGTAGTTGCGGCCCGTGGGAGTAGTAATGTCGTTCAACGTCGGATAGGCGATACCGTTGTTGTACTCCCAGATTTGCTGTCCGCCGTCGTTGGCGTAGCAATTTTCGGGCACCCGGCAATAGGTCTCGGTCGGATCGTAAACCGTCAGAGTGTTGTGGGCGATCGAGCGGGTGTAGTAGTGCTTCCAATGATCGTCGCCGTAGACCTCATACGAACCGGAATCGACCAACAGCGGTGCCTTGTAGAACAGCGTGAATGCGTTCTCATCGAGATGGTGGTGGTTCTCGTTTTTGAACAATGACGATTTGAATTCGAGCAAGGTCGCGTTCTGGTAGTCCCAGGTATCGCGGGCGAGCATGTAACCGCTGGGCTCGAACTTCGTGCTAAGCGGAAGGTTAGCGACAGGAACGGACAGGTTAGGGACCGACAGTATCAGCTCGAGCGGGTGATATCCGCGAAAACGTTTACCGGCGATTTGTTGGTCGTAAAACTGTTTGGCGAAGGGGTTGTTTCCGTAGCGCCAGCCACTCAGCACCGGCAAGGCAACGAGGTCCTGAAAATAATCCTTGCCATAAGCATCGCCCGACGCCGGATAGGTACCGTCGGCGCGCAAACCATAGATCGGGCCCAAGTGCGCATTCTTTTGCCATGATCTGACTTGGAGCAGCGGCAGTGTATCGGCCGACGGTTCCAGCGCCGAAGTCAGCAACGCATGAAGCTCGACCCGCGCTTCAATTACCGCCGCGCCGTACACCCACCCCATATGATGCCCGCCAGCGGCTGCGGTCCGATCGGTTGCTTGCAAGAGCCAATACGATTCGGTCCGGAGTAGGTCCAGCAATGAACCGAACTCGCCGGGGAATTCATCCGCGAGGGCGATGACCGCGGGCAGCGAACGTGATACGTCGCCGGCGAAGTGGCCGGATACAAAATAGTTGGCGACGCTCGGCGTGGTCGCGCCCGTCATATCCGGTGTCGTGCCGCAAACGATGCCGCCGGTGGTCATGTGGAGATGGTTGTTCGTACCGCAGACCACATCGCCGATGCCACCGTCGCTGATAAACGTGTTGCTAATCGCCGAGTGCAGCCTGTTGCGTTGGTCGCTCGAAAGCTCGTTATAGAACCAATCGTAAAGCACGCCCATCGCCCCCAGCCTGCCGCCCTGCAAATATTCGCCGTAGGCTGCCGCGTTCACCGCCGCCACCTGGTCGGCATACTTAAGCGCGGCCGTACGAAACACCGGATTGCCGGTAAGCCGGTAGGCCAGTCCCAATTGCAGCGCCAATTTGCGAATCGCATCGGGATGCCCCTTTTCGCCAAGATCGACGACCGGCTCGTTATTCACCAGCTTGTACGCGGCGCTGCGGGTCTGCTCCTCGATGCGCGCCCAAACCTCGATCAAACGCTTGTCGGGCGTGAGCATGTTGAGCACTTCCCGCGGCGCTTGGCCTGGCGTGACATCGCTCAGTTTCAACTTGGTAATTTCGTCGCCCTTCCGTCCGCCCCATACGACGAAGGGTTTATTAGTGAGCGAGAAGTCCGATACGGTGAGCGTTCTGACGTCCTCTGGCGCGCCATTGACCGAAACAGCAAGGGTCTTATTGGGGATGTTCCAGCGTATACGGAACGTATGCGACCTATTTAACTCGAGCGTGTAACCAACGGCGGCAAGGTAGGTTTCGCCGTAGGCATTGCCGCGAACCAGCGCTACCTGCAACCCGTTGGAGTTGTCAGCACGACGCACCACCATATAGTCGGAGTTGCCGTTGTTGTCGCGAACCTTGTCGTCGCGAACCACGACAATACGTGCGTCTGTTTGATCGAACGTCGGATTTTTTGCGCTCATATACAAATCGAACGACAGCTCGCCGTTAAGCGCCGGAGACCGCCCGAGCGGAACGATCGGCACCTGTGTCTGCGGGTCCAACAATTCGTTGATGCGACTTTGTGTGGTGTACGTGCGTGGCCGTTCCGATCGTAACCCGGGATACTGAGCCAGGGCGTCGGCCGCCGTGAAGACAAACGTGGCCAAAATGGACAATGCGGTAAGTAGAACGCGGAAGTGTCTAGCTCTCATGGTACTAACTCCCTTTTTTATGTATTGAGAAACGGCGAGCGTACGCCTCGATGATGCGAGTTTCGTCTAGACAAACGGGATTAGACGTCGCAAACGATTGACGAAGCTCAACCACCGGCGGCAATACCCTGGCATGCGTGGTGGACATCGTCAGGGTGAGTGCAACCGTGCGGCGTTGATTGAGTGTGAATCGGGTCCGGCTTGCGGCAACACTGTGCATACCTATATATAAAAGCATCTACCCAAATAAAGAGGGATCGATCTTCATTCCCGTTGTCACTCGAGCGAAATTGCGGCCGGCGATATCGACGATACCGCACTCGACTGGGTGAGTTCGAACATGGATCCTAAAACGTTATGGTTATCCTGTGGCCGATATAGAGCCACGCTTCTTACCTACTGTCTACCAACGAAGGTGCCGCTAGATGGGGAGATCATGGAGAAAAACGAATGCAGGGATACTCGAACTCTGGAGCAAACTCTACCTATCGGAGGAAGAAAAGAACCTCTTATAGTCGTTATGTAAAAGTAAGGGGTTGGATACGAATGGTACTGACTTAACCGAATGATGACTAAATTCACCCACCCCGGCCTTATTAGCAGGTCCCTTCCCCTTCAGGGGGAAGGACAGGATGGGGGTGGGTTGTGGTCGCTACTGCAAAAAACCCACCCCCAGCCCGGCTGTTCCCGCCCGGTGCGCACGATAATCATGTGCGCCCGTTCGGCGGCGCAAGTGTCCACTGAACACTTGCGCCGCCTCACACCCCTGAGGGGGAGGGAGTGGCGGCTGACACGTTTCGGCTTTTGCTTAAGAATAAGTACCATTCGGGTCGGATACAAATAGCACTTACTCATTAGACTTTCGGAGGCTCGCCCTCTTTACATTCTGGTCCAGACAGCTTGCCGTTGTTGGATATTACGACTTTGCAATTTAGGTAATAAGAACCGGGTTTTGCTAAGAAAATCTCGGCCGTAAAGTAAAATACGTTTTCTTCTAATCTGAAATCTTTGAAGCCAGATCCAGCAAGATCTTTTCTCCTGACATCGATCGTCATGTTATCTATCTGAAACTTGCATACATCCATTCGATGGACCAGCTTATCGCTTATCGGTTCTATGGTCTCAAGTCGAAGGCAAGGATATGCGAACGTATCAAATACCACGTATCGAAGAAGAAAATCATTAATCCGTTCCACTTTGACTTCCCATACGGGCGTCGGTACTGGATATTTCTCGGAGGCGGAAGCATGTACGGTCGTGCATGCCGCCAACAGCAAAGTGCAAACGATTTTCTTGGGCATACAGGTATTCCTCTCTTCAGAAAGGCAAGTGGACGTCGTCGATCCAAAAGGTAGGCTCTGGTCTACAGAAGTGGCCCCACAAATTAAGACAACCCGATAAGTGAAGTTTCTGCTCCAATAACCGAGGCCGCAAGGCTTCATCATCATCCGGAGCACGAACAATGAGAAGACCCCGAAGAAACCACACCGCCGCCTTCAAAGCCAAG
>JACQFZ010000020.1 GCA_016199745.1 Gammaproteobacteria bacterium | reverse complement strand
GCTCGGGCTTCCTTCAGACAACACCTCGCGATGTTGCCTTTGCCGTCGGCTAGTCTTTACTATCGTTAACATGGTTAACGTTGAATCCTCAGACAGGGGACTTGCACCCCATGAGTTCATGCCCATGCCGGGCGTACACAACGCGCTCCAGCCGACGCGCAAAATCGGCGCGCGGCTGAGCTAGGCGTTAGGCGAAAGGAAACCACCATGGAAGTCTTTCTTACTGTTGTAACTGGCTTCGCCACTTTCGCTTTTGGCCAAATAGCCGTGAAACTACTAATCGATCCTGTTCAGGAGTTTAAAAGAGTCGTCGCGGATATTGCTCATGGCCTCATTGAATACGCTAATGTTTTTGGAAACCCCGATGTCGCAGATCAAGAAACCGAAAGAAAAGTGTCGACAGAACTTAGAAAGTATTCATCTCGGCTTAACGCCCAAATGTATCTAGTTCCAGCTTACGGTTTTATGTCCAAAATCTTTGGTTTGCCGAAAAAGAAAAACGTTGTGAAAGCCGCTGCGCAACTAATAGGGCTATCGAATGGATTCGGTGGAAATAATCCAAACAGAGGAGTAATCAACAGTTATCGAGCGCAGCACGTGAAGGATGCGCTCGGCATATTCGTTCCTGGCAATGAACGTCTTGATCCAGAGCACGAGCGAGTATTCATAAATGGTTAACGCGCCTAACAAGCGCTTCGAGAGGGACTCGCTACGTCGGCGCTTCGCGCCGTCTCCGCTCGCCCCTCAAGCGCGGCGGTAGGCCAATCAAAGCAGCGTTAAGGCATCCGCGTGTTCAATAACTTGTCACAATGACGGACTAGCATTTCACAGGAAAGAAATGAAAAAAATTCTGATCGTTGGCGCCGGCATCGCTGGTCTTTCGTTAGCGCGCCAGCTAGAGAAGTTCTTCATTCCGTTCGACCTCATTGAAAAACGTCCCGCCCTGGCCGCCAAAGGAGCAGGGATTCTGCCCGCTAAATATCGAAAATTTGCCTTACAAATCCATTCTGGCTGTATACGACTGGGTTTTTAATTTTCAGCGAGAATCCCTCTAATTTCGGCTACTCGACGGTAACCGACTTGGCGAGGTTACGCGGCTTATCGACGTCAGTGCCCTTGGCCAGCGCCGCGTGGTACGCCAGCAACTGTACCGGTATCGCATGCACGATCGGTGACAACACACCGAAGTGTCGCGGCGTGCGGATGACGTGCACGCCTTCGCTTTCGCTGAAGTGACTGTCGAGGTCGGCGAAGACGTAGAGCTCGCCGCCGCGGGCGCGGACTTCTTGCATGTTTGATTTTACTTTTTCGAGGAGCATGTCGTTCGGTGCGATCACAACCACGGGCATGTTGGTGTCGACCAATGCCAATGGACCGTGTTTGAGTTCGCCGGCCGGATACGCTTCGGCGTGAATGTAGGAAATTTCTTTGAGCTTGAGCGCGCCTTCGAGGGCGATCGGGTAGTGAATGCCACGACCGAGGAATAATGCATGTTCCTTCGGTGAGAAGCGTTCGGACCAGGCACGGATTTGCGGTTCGAGATTGAGCGCGTGTTGTACGCTGCCGGGCAAGTGACGCAATGCGTCGAGATATTCCGCTTCTTTTTCCGGCGTTAACCGACCCTTCACTTTAGCAAGCACGGCAGTTAGCACGAACAACGCGGCGAGCTGCGTGGTGAATGCCTTGGTCGAGGCGACGCCGATTTCGGCGCCGGCGCGGGTGTGGAACACGAGCTTCGAGTTGCGCGGGATCGCGCTTTCTTGCACGTTACAGATCGACAACGTGTGCTGGTGGCCGGTGCTCTTGGCGTACTTCAGCGCTTCCATGGTATCGAGCGTCTCGCCGGATTGCGAGATCGTCACCACTAATGCCTTCGGGTTCGGGACGATATCGCGATAGCGGTACTCGCTGGCGATCTCAACGCTGCACGGGAGTTTGGCGATTGCCTCTATCCAATAGCGCGCGGTGCTGCCGGCGTAGTAGCTGGTGCCACAAGCGACGATCTTTACCGCTTCGATTTGCTTGAACACTTCCTCGGCATTCTCACCGAACAATTTCGGCGTGATACCGTCGGCGATCACGGCTTCGATCGTGTCGGCGAGCGCACGTGGCTGTTCGTGGATTTCTTTTTGCATGAAGTGGCTGTACGGCCCGAGCTCGAGCGACGCCAGCGACACTTCGGAGACATTCACTTTGCGTTCGATCGCGTGACCGTTCTGATCGAAGATGCGGATGCCGGCGCGCGTAAGCTCGGCGGTATCGCCTTCGTCGAGATAAATCACGCGGCGCGTGGCCGACAAAATCGCCGACACGTCAGATGCGACAAAATTTTCGCCGTCGCCAACGCCGATCAACAGCGGGCAACCCATGCGTGCGACTACCATGTGGTCGTCGTGCTTCAGCGATATCACGGCGATGGCGTAGGCGCCGACCAGCTCGTGCACCGCTTTCTGCACGGCTGTCAGCAGATTTTTGGTTTGCGCATAATAATAATGAACAAGATGGGCGATGACTTCGGTATCGGTTTGCGATTCGAATTCGTAGCCGAGTTTCTTCAGCCGATCGCGCTGCTCGTCGTGATTTTCGATGATGCCGTTGTGAACGACAGCGAGCTCCTCGCGCGAAACGTGCGGATGCGCGTTCGGCTCGGTGACGCCGCCGTGCGTCGCCCAACGCGTGTGGCCGATGCCCATCAGTCCGGTGAGATTCTCGGTCTTGGCGGCCGACTCCATCTCGGCGACGCGGCCGACACGGCGCACGCGCTGGATACCGTCGTTCAACACGGCGATACCGGCGGAGTCGTAGCCGCGGTATTCGAGGCGCTTCAAACCTTCGACGAGGATGGGAACAACATTACGTTGCGCGATCGCGCCGACTATTCCGCACATGGATGTTTACTCTCAAATATTATGAATCGCGAAGCGAACCAACTCCCCCTCTCCCCCGCCAGGGGGAGAGGGCAAGGGGAGAGGGGCCCCAACGAAGGGATAAATCTGTTCATTTTTTCTTCGGCCGTTGCCAGCCGCGAATGGTTCGTTGCTCGTTGCGTGTGAGCGTGAGCTCGCCCGCCGGCGCTTCTTTGGTAATCACCGAGCCAGCACCGATCGTAGCGCCATTACCAATAGTGACCGGCGCGACCAACACGACGTTGGAACCGATCGACGCGTTATCTTCGATGGTGGTGCGATGTTTGTTGGCACCGTCGTAGTTAGCGGTGATCGTGCCGGCGCCGACGTTCACGCCTTTACCGACGGTGCTGTCGCCGACATAGGTCAAATGATTGACCTTGCTGCCTTCGCCGATGTCCGATTTTTTGATTTCGACGAAATTGCCGATGTGCGCCGATTTGGCCAAACGCGTGCCCGGACGAATACGGGCGAACGGACCGATGCGGGCGTCGCTACCGATCTCGGCGTCTTCGATCACGCAGTTCGGTTGGATATCGGTGCCGGCGCCAATGCTGGCGTTGCGAATGACGTTATTCGCGCCGATCGTAACGTTGTCGGCGAGGGTGACTTTTCCTTCGAACACGACGTTGACGTCGATGATGACATCGCGCCCACATGTCAGCTCGCCGCGCACGTCGATCCGTGCGGGATCGCGCAGCGTTACGCCTTTTTCAAGCAGCGTTGTCGCGATGTTGCGTTGATGGACGCGTTCGAGGTCGGCCAAATCTTTTTTACTGTTGACGCCGAGGATCTCGGCAATCGCTGCCGGCTGGCATGTGACGACGTCGACGCCTTCGGCCACCGCCATGGCAATTACGTCGGTCAAATAATATTCGCGCTGGGCGTTGCTGTTTTCCAGGCGCGCGAGCCAGTTGCGCATCTTTACCGCCGGCGCCGCCAGGATGCCAGTGTTGATTTCACGGACCGCGGCTTCGTCGGGCGTCGCGTCTTTCTGTTCGACGATGCGGGCGACTTTGCCGTTGTTACGGATGATGCGGCCGTAGCCGCGCGGATCCGGAAGCTCGGCGGTCAGCAGCACCAAACTATTAGGCCCGGCCTGTGCGACCAGATTCTGTAAAGTCTCGGGGCGAATGAGAGGAACGTCGCCGTATAACACCAGGGTGATCGCATCGTCACTGATCGTCGGGAATGCCTGTTTTACCGCGTGACCGGTGCCGAGCTGCTCGACTTGCTGCGCCCAACTGACCGTGGTGGCGGCGAATGCGGTACGCACTTGGTCGCCGCCGTGACCATAGACGATATGCAACGCCCGCGGCGACAACGTTTGCGCGGCGGCAAGCACGTGTCCGAGCAGGGGTCGACCGGCGAGGCCGTGCAATACCTTGGGCAGCGCGGAATACATGCGCTTCCCTTGACCGGCGGCAAGGATGATGACTTCGAGAGCTGTAGGCATGGGACGAGATTTAACCATAGCCGATCGGACTACGGCATAACAGTAGGTCAGCCGGCGGACGGCATTTGTATTATTGACACTGCGGACCGGGGATTGGCCGACCCAACCAAAATGCTTGGGGTGCGCTTTTAAAAAATCGGTACAACGCTCCAGCTGCACCCCGAACAGCAAACGGCGGCTGTTCGCTCATATTAAATGTAGGGGTAGCGGCAACGCCTATGCCCGTGGATTTAAAAACGCATGGGCAGAAAAAGCACTTCCCACTCTACCTAGAATTACTTCTTGCGTAGTTTACGGATGGCAGCGAGCTGGGCGGCAATAGCCGCGAATTCGGCTTCAGCGGCCGCCATGCCGACGGCGTCTTTGGCGTTACGCTTAGCCTCTTCGGCTTGCTTTAACGCTTCGTTCGCCTTGGCCTCGTCCAGGTCTTTGCCGCGAATAGCGGTGTCGGCCAACACGGTCACCCGGTTCGGGTGCACTTCGAGCAAACCGCCAGCGACGAACACCAACTCTTCGTCGGCCTGGTTCGGCACTTTGATGCGCACCGCGCCTGGACGGATGCGGGTGAGCAACGGCGTGTGGCCAGGTAATACGCCGAGCTCACCCGCTTCGCCCGGCAGAATCACCATCTCAGCGAGACCCGAGAAGATCTGCTCTTCAGCGCTGACGATGTCGACGTGTACGGTCATGGCCATATCTTCTTACCAGAGATTTTCACCAACTTCCCCTCCCCCTCAGGGGGAGGGCAAAGGGTGGGGGTGGGTTCAAACGAAGCCACCCCGCGTTGTTTAACTTTGCGGCAGCGTGGCGGACACCCACCCCCACCTCTTGTCCTCCCCCTGAGGGGGAGGAGGAGTTGGTTCGCTGCGCGACTATTACTGAATCGTCTTCGCTTTCTCGAACGCTTCGTCGATCGTGCCGACCATGTAGAACGCCTGCTCCGGTAACGCATCGCAGTCGCCATTCACGATCATCTTGAAGCCGCGGATCGTGTCTTTGAGCGAGACGTACTTGCCCTTCTGGCCGGTGAATACTTCAGCGACGTTGAACGGCTGCGACAGGAAGCGTTGGATCTTACGGGCGCGGGACACGGCCAGTTTGTCTTCCGGCGAAAGTTCGTCCATGCCCAAGATCGCGATGATGTCGCGCAACTCTTTATAACGTTGCAGCGTCGCTTGTACGGCGCGGGTAGTGTTGTAGTGCTCTTCACCGATCACGTTCGGGTCGATCTGGCGCGAGGTCGAGTCGAGCGGGTCCACGGCCGGATAAATACCGAGCGAGGCGATGTCGCGCGACAACACGACGGTGGCGTCCAAGTGGCCGAAGGTCGTGGCCGGAGACGGATCGGTCAAGTCGTCGGCGGGGACGTACACCGCTTGGATCGAGGTGATCGAGCCTTTCTTGGTCGAGGTGATGCGTTCTTGCAGGCGGCCCATTTCTTCGGCGAGCGTCGGCTGGTAACCCACCGCCGACGGCATACGGCCGAGCAACGCCGACACTTCGGTACCGGCGAGTGTGTAGCGATAGATGTTGTCGACGAAGAACAGCACGTCGCGGCCTTCGTCACGGAAATGTTCGGCCATGGTAAGACCGGTCAGCGCCACGCGCAGACGGTTGCCCGGCGGCTCGTTCATCTGGCCGTAGACCATCGCCACTTTGGAGTTTTCCGGGTTCTTGAGGTCGACGACATTCGCTTCCGCCATTTCGTGGTAGAAGTCGTTACCCTCACGAGTACGCTCACCGACACCGGCGAACACCGACAAGCCGCTGTGCGCCTTGGCGATGTTGTTGATCAGCTCCATCATGTTGACGGTCTTGCCGACGCCGGCGCCACCGAACAGACCGACCTTACCGCCCTTCGCGAACGGGCAGACCAAGTCGATAACTTTGATGCCGGTCTCGAGCAGTTCCTGCGACGGCGACAGCTCTTCGAACGACGGCGCCTTCTGGTGAATCGCGCGCTTGATGTCAGATTTGACCGGGCCGCACTCGTCAATCGGCGCACCGAGCACGTTCATGATGCGACCGAGCGTGCCCTTGCCGACGGGCACCGAGATCGGCGCGCCGGTGTTTTTCACCATCATGCCGCGGCGCAGACCTTCGGACGAACCGAGGGCGATGGTACGCACCACGCCATCACCGAGTTGTTGTTGCACCTCGAGGGTCAGCTCGGAGCCGTCCATCGTAAGTGCGTCATAAATCTTCGGCATATCTTCGCGCTTGAACTGAACGTCCACCACCGCGCCGATGCACTGAACGATTTCACCTTGGGCCATCGTCATTTCCTCAAAACTAAAATCTTTTAATGGTGCGCGGTGCGCACCTTAATAAATAACCTTTTCCTACTGTTCCCTCCCCCTCAGGGGGAGGGGTGGGGTGGGGGTGGGTTTCGAGGCTTCGTTCAACTCCGCCCCCTTCGATTAAACCCACCCCCACCTCTTGTCCTCCCCCTGAGGGGGAGGAGGAGTTGGTTCGCTGCGCGTTTTTTTATACTGCCGCCGCGCCGCCCACGATCTCCGAAAGTTCCTTTGTGATCGCTGCTTGGCGGGTCTTGTTGTAGATGAGCTGCAGCTCGTTGATAACGTTCTTGGCGTTATCCGAAGCGGCTTTCATCGCGACCATACGTGCCGATTGCTCGGACGCCATGTTCTCGGCCAGCGATTGATAAACCAGCGCTTCGATGTAACGGCGCAGCAATTCGTCGATCACGACGACCGGATCGGGTTCGTAGATAAAGTCCCAGCCGTGGTCCGGTGCACCCATGCGGTCGCCGGTCAACGGTAGCAATTGCTCCAGACGCGGCTCTTGCTTCATCGTGTTGATGAAGCGCGTGTAACCGATGTACACCGCGTCGATCTCGCCGGCCTGGTACGCATCTAGCGTCACCTTCACCGGGCCGATCAGCTTCTCCATGTGCGGCGTGTCGCCGAGGCCGGTCGCATGTGACACGACTTTGGCGCCGAGGCGCTGCATGAAGCCGAGACCCTTGTTACCGATGGCGGTAACGCGAACTTCTTTAATGCCCTTCGCTTCCCACTCTTTAAGGCTATTGAGGGCGATACGCAGGATGTTGGTGTTCAAACCACCGCACAGACCTTTGTCGGTCGTAACAACGATCAAGCCGACGCGTTCGATCTTGTCTTTCTTGATCAAGAACGGATGCTTGTACTCGGTCAACGCGTGCGACAAGTTGGCAGCGAGCTGGCGGATCTTGTCGCCGTACGGACGCGAAGCGCGCATGCGTTCCTGCGCCTTGCGCATCTTTGACGCGGCGACCATCTCCATCGCCTTCGTGATCTTGCGCGTGTTTTGCACGCTCTTGATCTTGGTGCGTATTTCTTTGCCGCTTGCCATTTCGTCTATCTCTTACATGTAGGGTGGGCAGATCCCACCGTTCTTAACGCTGATTGGTGGGCTGCGCCCACCCTACATTGTTTGATTAGGCCCAGCTCTTCTTGAACTCGGTGATCGCCGCTTCCAGCTGCTTCTCGCCGTCGGCATCGAGGTCTTTCTTGGTCTCGATCTGCTCGACCAGCTTGGCGTACTTGGTCTTCACGTATTGCAGCAAGCCGGATTCGAACGCGAGCACGCGCTTCACATCGACGTCGTCGAACGCGCCTTTGTTAACGGCGAACAACGACACTGCCATTTCGCTCACCTGCATCGGTGAGTACTGCGCCTGCTTCATGAGCTCCATGACGCGCTTGCCGCGCTCGAGCTGCTTGCGCGTGGCTTCGTCGAGGTCGGAGGCAAACTGAGCGAACGCCGCGAGCTCGCGATATTGGGCGAGTGCAAGACGGATACCGCCGCCGAGCTTTTTAATAACTTTGGTTTGCGCCGCACCACCGACGCGCGACACCGAGATACCGGCGTTGATCGCGGGACGGATACCGGCGTTGAACAAATCGGTTTCCAAGAAGATCTGACCGTCGGTGATTGAGATCACGTTGGTCGGAACGAACGCGGTGACGTCACCGGCTTGGGTTTCGATAACAGGCAACGCGGTCAACGAACCGGTCTTGCCCTTTACGGCGCCCTTGGTGAACTTCTCGACGTACTCTTCGTTCACGCGCGCGGCGCGTTCGAGGAGACGGCTGTGGAGATAGAACACGTCGCCCGGATACGCTTCGCGACCCGGCGGACGACGGAGCAGCAACGACACTTGGCGGTAGGCCCAGGCCTGCTTGGTCAAATCGTCGTAGATGATCAGCGCGTCTTGGCCACGGTCGCGGAAGTACTCGCCCATGGTGCAGCCCGAGTACGGCGCGATGAACTGCATCGCGGCTGACTCGGACGCGGTGGCAACGACGACGATGGTGTAGGCCATCGCACCGCTCTCTTCGAGCTTGCGGATAACGTTCTTGACGGTCGACGCTTTTTGGCCAATAGCGACGTACACGCAGAACAGGTCTTTGCCTTTCTGGTTGATGATCGTATCGATGGCGACGGCGGTCTTACCGGTTTGACGATCACCGATGATCAGTTCGCGTTGACCGCGACCGATCGGCACCATCGAGTCGATCGACTTCAAGCCCGTCTGCACCGGTTGCGAAACCGACTTACGCTCGATAACGCCGGGCGCGATCTTTTCGACCGGATCTTGCAGCTTCGCATTGATCGGGCCTTTGCCATCGATCGGATGACCGAGCGCGTTGACGACGCGGCCGACGAGCTCGGGGCCGATCGGCACTTCGAGAATGCGGCCGGTGCACTTGACCACATCGCCTTCGGTGATGTGTTCGTATTCGCCCAAGATAACAACGCCGACGGAATCACGCTCGAGATTGAGCGCTACGCCGTAGGTGTCTTTCGGAAACTCGAGCATTTCGCCTTGCATGACGTCGGCTAAGCCGTGGACGCGGCAGATGCCGTCGGTCACGGTGACGACCGTGCCTTCGTTGCGCTTGGTGGCGGCGAGCTCGAGCTTTTGGATGCGGCTCTTGATTAGGTCGCTGATTTCGGATGGGTTGAGATTCATGTTTGTAAGCTCCTACTCACTCAATTCTTTAACGCGGTCGCCATGGTGGCGAGCTTGCCGCGGACCGACGCGTCGATGACTTCGTCGCCGACGGCGATTTTCACGCCGCCGATTAATTCGGGATCTATGCTAACCGTGGCGTTGAGCTTGCACTTGAAGCGCGGTTCTAATTCAGCAACGAGTTGCTTGAGAGCGGCGGCGTCGAGCGGGAACGCGGAGGTGATGTGGGCATCTTTTACGCCTTGATGCGTGTTCTTGAGCTCGGCATACAGATCGCGGATCTCGGGCAACAGCTGTAGACGGCCGTTGTCAGCCAACACACGCACGAAATTCTTCTGCTCGTCGGCCAGTTTGTCGCCGGCGACGTCGACGAACAGTTGCGCTAACTGCGCCGGCTTTGCCCGTGGATTGCCGATCAATTGTCGAGCTTGCGAATCGGCGGCGGCGCTCGCCATACGATCGAGCGCTTGCTGCCAAGCGTCGAGCGCTTGCCCGTCGCGCGCCAGCTTGAACGCCGCTTCAGCGTACGGACGCGCAACGGTAACGTTCTCGGCCATGGCTTAGTGCAGTTCCTGCTTCAAGTTGGCGAGCAAAGCGGCGTGCGCCTTAGCGTCGATTTCGCGGCGCAGAATGCGTTCAGCACCGGCGACGGAAAGCTCGGCCACGCGTTCGCGCAACTCTTCTTTGGCGCGTTGCGCGGCGGCGCCGGCTTCTTTACCGGCAGCATCACGCGCGGCGGCGATGATGCGATTCGCCTCTTGCCGGGCTTCATCCACGAGCTGGGCCGCTTGCTTCTCAGCGTTGGTCCGCAGCTCGGCACCCGATTCGCGCGCCTTGCGTAGCTCTTCAGCCGATTTCTTCTCGGCAGCGGCGAGATGGACAGCAGCCTTGTCGGCAGCCGCCAAACCGTCGGCGATCTTCTTCGCGCGCTCGTCCAGTGCCTTCACAATCGGCGGCCACACGAATTTCATCGTGACCCACGCCAAAATGAAGAACACGGCAAGCTGCGCTAACAGCGTTGCGTTCAGACTCACGACTTATTCCTCATAGATTTTGACCTACTCCCCCTCCCCTTCAGGGGGAGGGCAAGGGGTGGGGTGGGTTTACCGAAGTCATCTCAAGCAAAACCCACCCCCACCCTCAATCCCTCCCCCTGAGGGGAAGGGAAGTCATAACTAGTGAATGACGAACGGGTTGGCGAAGGCGAACATCATGGCGATACCGACACCGATCAGGAATGCGGCGTCGATCAGGCCGGCCAACAGGAACATCTTGGTCTGCAGGGCGTTCATCAGCTCCGGTTGACGTGCCGAGGCTTCGAGGTACTTGCTGCCCATGATGCCGATACCGATACAAGCACCGATCGCGCCTAAACCGATGATGAGGCCAGCGGCCAGCGCAACAAAACCAAGTACGTGTTCCATGATGACTCCTAAAATTTAAAAAGTTAGAAATGTTGTGAAACGAAACTAAAACCGAAATCAGTGGCTCTCGTGTGCCTGGCCGATATACACCAGCGTCAGCATCATGAAGATGAACGCTTGCAGCGCAACGATCAGAATATGAAAGATCGCCCAGAGCGTGCCGGCGAATACGTGACCGAACCAGAGCGTGATGCCGGTACCCGTGAAGCTCACCAGCGCGGCGCCCATTAGCGCGATCAGCATGAATAACAATTCGCCGGCGTACATGTTGCCGAACAGTCGCATGCCATGGCTCACCGTCTTGGCGGTGAACTCGATCATCTGCATCGCGAAATTGATCGGGTAGAGCAGCGGATGGCTGCCAAACGGCGCGGTGAACAGCTCATGCATCCAGCCGCCGAAACCTTTGATCTTGACGTTGTAGTAAAGACAGACGAGCAAGACACCGAGCGACATACCCAAAGTGGCATTGAGATCGGCGGTTGGAACAACACGCAGATGCGCATGCTCGGGATCGTGGCCGCCGACGATGCCAAAGATCTTCGCCCACAGGGTCGGCAGCAGGTCGACCGGCAGAAAGTCCATCGAGTTCATCAAGAACACCCAGACGAACACGGTCAGCGCTAACGGCGCGACGAACTTACGGGACTCAGCATGGTGAATGATGTTCTTGGCTTGGTCGTTAACCATCTCGACCAGGACTTCCACCGCCGCCTGAAATCGGCCGGGGACGCCAGAAGTTACGCTTTTTGCGGCGCGGATAAAAATGAAAAGGAAAATCGCCCCGAGCAGGATCGAGAAGAACAACGTATCGAGGTTAAAAGTCCAGAAGCCCTCGCCAACTTTGAAGTTGCCAAGGTGATGAACGATATAGTCAGTTGCGTTGCCTGCGGCCACGTCGTTGCTGCCTTCTAATGCGGTCGATTAACGAATTTCGGCAGAAGTGCCAACCAATAAACCATTAAAGTCGCTATAAACGTCAGTAGCAGCGGCAGTACTGCCGCGCCGAGTAGCGCTATGGCGACCCAAAAAAGCACTACCGTTAAAATCATTTTCAATGCTTCACCGGCATAAAGTGCGCCGACGAATCCGATCGCTGATCGGCCCTGCCTTGGGAACAACACTAGAACCGAACTCAAGCTACCAAGCGCCGCGATCAATCCGCCGGCAAGCCCCGACCAGGCAGACTTGCTACTCGAAAAAAACAGTAACCCGGCGGAAATAACGGCAACTACTACGAACTGCGCCGCTACGATTCTGTAAGCCTTTGCTCGAATTTCCATTACCCTACCGGCCGTCGTCGTATCAGCGTGCGACTTTTTGGAGTAGTTGTCGCCGGGGGCTTGTCGAAGGCGGCGAAGTATAAAGTTCGACTGGAAGAGGGTCAATATTTTCTGGGTAATTGGTCGCAGGAAGTTCCCAACAACGAGGCGAGGTAGGTCGCTGCGGCTTTAATACCAGTAGGCTCAAGAGCGGGACGTGGTTTAGTGACCCACAAAGCGCCAAGTGGTTCAGCAATTTGACCGCGTTCAAGTGCGGATCGGCTTATTTCAGCGCAGATAGCGTGTTCTTGTAGCCAGCGCACGAGATAAGGCGACTCTGGCCAATCCTGACGCGCCACATATAACACGGGCGTTTGATTTACCGCTGCTTCAGCAAAACTGCCGTAACCAGGCTTGGTGATTAACGCATCGCTCGCCCTTAACACATCTGGAAATGGCATACCGATATCGTCGAAGGCGATGACATCGGCGCGGTGCACGCCCCACTGACGAGGTACGATAAAACGTAGCCCCGGGAACGTCGGCCAGGTTTCGATCGGTAGCCGGAATTCCATACCACCAAGACTGATGTTTACTAACCGTTCGCCATCGGCCAGGTGAAGTCTTTCGCGTAGCTCGGAGCGACGATCAACGCCACGGGTGGCGATTGTTCCGATAGGGCGACGATGCGGCAAATCGGCCATCGGCATGTGCGGTTCCGGCTGCAGAAAAGTGAGCGCGCTGTTATAGGCGGCACGCATGTCGCGCAGAATGGCGGGCGCTTCCGACTGCTGGCCGAAATAGTGCTCGTAAATATCAGCCCAGTTGAGCGAGCACATGGCGACCGCCGGAATGCCAACGGCCGCCGCCGCCGCCAGCGTAAGGTACGGAATATTGGCGAGGATAAGGTCGGGTTTAAGCGCGATAAGTCGCGCTGATTCGCTGTGTAAGTGCTTGCTCCAGTCGGCATGCAACTGCCGATAGGCAAGCGCACTGCGTTCGCTATCCACCTCTACGGCCGACACCATTTGCATACCGAAATCGGCAGCTTCTGGAACTAGCTCATAAGGCCCTTGAAAACGCATCTGCAGAAAAGCGGGCGGCAAAAGGGTGCGCAGGGTAATGCGAAGATCAGGGCAATATTGCCGCAGGAGGTTGATAACCGGGGCAGTTTGGCCGGCATGGCCATAACCATGCGCCGAAAGCGCGAGCAACAAGTGCGGCATACGAAAAACTAACGGGTTTTACTGCGGCGTAGTCGGCTCGCTCGTACTCGTAGAAGTCGCCGTGGTCGCAGCTATGGGCAACAGTTTCTGCGCTTGGCCCATTTCGGCGGTGCTCATCTGTGACTTCAATAGGTCGCGGCGTTTCGCGGCTTGGGCGTGGCCTTGCTCGGCGGCGCGGCTGTACCAAACAAAGGCGTTGGCCTTGTGATCCGGAAAACGAAAACCGTATTCATACAACACACCAAGCTCATATTGGGCATCCGCTTCACCCTTATCGGCGGCCACCCGCAATTGATCGAGGCCAGGTGGATCACCGGCGGCGGCAAATCCCAGCGGGGCGGCCAACAGTAGGGCGAATAGTAAACGTTTCATAGGGGGAGGCTCCTCAATGGCGTCGCTATCCAGAACGGCATCTCCGAACCCGAGGTGCATTGCTTTCGCACCCCCTCAGCCTTTGCCCTCTCCCATAAGGGGAGCGGGGAAGTCGGTTCGCTAACGCGGTTCATCGGATCGGACGCTCGCTTATTATGTTAGCTATACCTATAGACCCGTGAATCGCCGCCCGCCAGCTCTAACCGGTGGAACGGCCTACTGAATCCGACTAAGGATACCTTCCAGCTCGTCCAGGCTGTTGTAACTAATCGTGAGCTGACCTTTGCCTTCAGTACCCTGCTGGATTTGGACTTTAGCACCGAGTTTTTCCGACAAGCGCTGCTGCAAATCGCGCACATCGGGATCGATGGCACGGGTCGATTTGCGAGCAACGGTAGGGCGCTCCAGCAGGCGACGGACCAGGTTTTCAGTGTCGCGTACGGATAATTGGCGCTCGATAACCTGGCTTGCCGCTTGGCTCTGCGGATAGCCCTCGAGGCCAAGCAAGGCACGAGCATGGCCCATGTCCATGTGGCCTTCTTCGAGCATTTTGCGCACATCTTCGTTGAGCGACAGCAAGCGCAAAAGATTGGTCACGGCAGCACGCGAGCGGCCGACGGCTTCGGCGACGCGTTGATGCGTCATGCCGAATTCGTCGATCAAACGCTGTAGCGCTGCCGCCTCTTCGACCGGATTTAGGTTTTCACGCTGAATGTTTTCGATCAGCGCGATCGCGATCGCGGCTTCATCGGGTACACGGCGGACGACCGCCGGAATGGTTTCGAGACCGGCTAATTGCGCGGCGCGCCAACGGCGTTCGCCGGCGATGATTTCGTAACTGCCGGTGGCCAACAACCGTACGACGATCGGCTGCACTACGCCTTGCGCTTTGATCGAGGCGGCGAGCTCTTCCAGCGCTTCTTTATGCATGTGCGTGCGCGGCTGATACTTGCCGCGCTGCAAGACATCGAGCGGCAGCTGCTTCAGCTCATCCTTCTCGACGCTATTGGTGTCGTAAGCAACACCGAGCAAAGCATCGAGTCCACGCCCGAGTCGCGGTTTCTTTGTCATCATGCGGCCTCCACCTCTTCGCGGCGAAGCATTTCGCCAGCGAGGGCGAGATAAGCTTGCGCGCCTTTGGATTGCATATCGTAGGTGATTACCGGTTTACCGTAGCTCGGCGCCTCGGCCAGGCGGACGTTACGCGGGATAACCGTACGGTAGAGCTTCTCGCCAAAATGTTCTTTCAATTGCGACGAGACCTCGTTGTCTAAATTGTTTCGCGGATCGTACATGGTGCGGAGCAGACCTTCGATGTCGAGCGTCGGGTTCAGCGTTTCGCGGATGCGGCGAATGGTGTTTACCAGCGCCGTCAGCCCTTCGAGCGCATAGTACTCGCATTGCATGGGAATCAGCACCGCGTGCGCCGCCACCAAGGCGTTGATCGTCAGCAAATTCAGCGCTGGCGGACAGTCGATCAACACGTAATCGTAAGCTTCTCGGATCGGCTCTAAGGCGTTGCGCAGGCGGCGCTCACGCTGATCGAGTTCGATGAGCTCGACTTCGGCACCCGATAGGCTGGCGTTGGCGCCGATCAAATCATAACCGCCATCGACCTGCACCACCGCAGATTGGATGGCGTCGTCGCCCAGCAATACGGTATAGGTGCTGCCTTGCAGCTGCTCTTTGTTGACGCCGCTGCCCATGGTGGCATTGCCCTGCGGATCGAGGTCAATGAGCATAACGCGTCGACGCGTCTTCGCCAGCGACGCCGCCAGATTAATACTGGTCGTGGTCTTACCGACGCCGCCTTTTTGATTCGCTACCGCGAGGACTTTGCCCTTCACGCGCGCCGCCCGTTTACGACTGTGAGATAGGCTCGAGGATCACCAAGTGTCGCGCGGCGTCGAGTTCCGGCACCGCGAGGTGCACCACCTCTCGCACCTTAAAACCAGCACCGATAGCAGCAATTTCCTCTTCCGGGTACACACCCTTCATCGCGAGGAACACGCCCGTTGGCGCCAGTAAGTGACGAGAGCTTGCCAGCATATCAGGAATCGCCGCGAACGCGCGAGCGACGAGGGTATCGAATAACTGCGGCGGCTGATAGCGCTCGACCGCCGTGTGCACCGTCTCGACATTCGGTAGGCCGAGATCATGAATCGCCTGCGTGATGAAGCGCAGCTTTTTCGCGTTGCTATCGAGCAATACGAATTTAAGATCCGGCCGCGCCAACGCCAGCGGAATCCCCGGCAGGCCGGCGCCGGTGCCGACATCGAGCACCTGCGGCCCCCGTAGATACGGCGCTACCGACAAGCTATCGAGCAAATGTTTCGGCACCATTTGCTCGATATCGCGCACAGCGGTCAGGTTGTACGCCTGATTCCATTTTTCCAACAACTGCACGAATGCCAACAGTCGTTCCTGCGTCGACGGCGAAAGCTCGAGGCGCATCGCCTCCAGGCCTCGGCTCAAGAGCATAGCAAGCTTCATAGTCCTTTAAATCCTTCGGAGATTCGCGCGTCGCGCGCACAGGCATCGCATCTTACCGTATCGACGGCAAACCAAGACAACTGGGCGGGGGTTTGGAAAACCCCCCGCAAAGACGCGACGATCGCGCGTCTTTGCGGGGATTGAAGCGGGGATCAGCTAAACCAAACGATCATCGTTACGGTATACACCGACACCAACGCAATTACTCCGCCCCATATCTGCGGGCGCGTGCCGATCATACGATCAATACCGTAATAAGGACGAGCAATAGGTTTGGCGGCTTTGCGCGTCGAGACCCAGCGATTGGTGAATTTCGAGAGGCGCTTGAGCGTCTCGACGCGCATGAGCGCCAATCCGCCGATAACGATGCCGGCGAGGGCGCCGAGCAAAATCAGCATCAGCAACATAAGCCACATCACTTCCCATGCCGGCCGCGGCCAGCCGACGCGGGGAAACATTTGCATTAAGGTAAAGCCGCCATCGGCGGTACTCATGGAGGCGACGAACGCGCCCCAGCGGATAAAAATGTACACACCACCGATCAATAGCGCCGTGCCCAATATATGTGGGTAACGCAATATCGGCCCTTCGGCGTCGCGATATTTCTCCAACGATTTGGTCAATTGCCGGACCGAGAGTGGATGCGAGGCACGTAGCCCCAACCACTTGGTCATCGGCCGCGGCGCAACCATCAGCAACACGCCGGCAACCAGCGCCAACAGATTTCCGAGAACCAGAAGGATGACCAGCGCATGCATCATCGGCGAAGCGTCAGACATGGGGGTGCCTCCGGGGTACGGTTTTTCCTCAACGTTTAAGTGTAGCTCACGTCACACGGGACGCTGCCGAATAGGGGGGATTTTGCGAAAGTAGACGAAATAACGGCGGCGGCTGGCGCTTCCAAACCTACGAGCCGCTGTCAGGCGCGCTTGCGCTTCAAATGAATCAGCAGCAATGAGATGGCCGCCGGGGTAACGCCGGACAAGCGTGCGGCTTGGCCAAGCGTGGCCGGACGTTGTGCTGACAACTTTTGCTGCACCTCAATCGATAATCCGCGAACGTTTTGATAATCGAAGTCGGCCGGTAGCGGCGTTTCTTCGTGCCGCCGGTTGTGCTCGATTTCTTCGTGTTGCCGTTCGATGTAACCGGCGTACTTCGCTTGGATCTCGATTTGTTGCGCTACTTCCGAATCGTCGCTAGCGGGGCCGGCGCCATCGAGTTGCATGAGCGCGGCATAATTTACTTCCGGACGCGTTAACAATTCCGCGAGCGTAGCCTCACGCGTCAGCGGTTGTCCGAATACACGCGCGAACTCGTCCGGTGCCTTCGCCGTTCCGTCAAACTCCCGCGAGGGGAGAGGGGAGTTTTTATGACTGGGTCGCAACCAGGTTGTCCGCAATCGTTCTTGTTCACGCGCAATCGCATCGCGCTTGTCGTTGAAACGTTGCCAACGCGCATCGTCGACCAAACCGAGCTCGCGGCCGATCTCGGTCAAGCGCAAGTCGGCATTATCCTCGCGCAGCAACAATCGGTACTCAGCGCGCGACGTGAACATTCGATACGGCTCACTCGTGCCGCGTGTCGTCAAGTCGTCGATCAGCACGCCGATGTAAGCTTGATCGCGTCGCGGCCACCAGGCGGCAAGTTCTCGTATCTGGCGCGCCGCGTTCAGGCCGGCGATCAAACCTTGCGCACCCGCTTCCTCGTAACCGGTGGTGCCGTTAATTTGGCCGGCGAAGAACAATCCCGCGATCGCTTTGGTTTCCAGACTCGGTTGCAAATCACGCGGATCGAAGTAGTCGTACTCGATCGCATAACCCGGTCGCGTCAACACCGCGCGCTCGCAGCCTTTGATCGAACGTACCAACTCGCACTGCACGTCGAACGGCAAGCTCGTCGAAATTCCGTTCGGATAAATCTCGTGAGTCTCGAGGCCTTCCGGCTCGATGAAAATCTGATGCGAGGTTTTGTCGGCGAAACGCACGATCTTGTCTTCGACCGACGGACAGTAACGTGGGCCGACGCCTTCGATGACGCCGGCATACATCGGCGAACGATCGAGTGCACCGCGAATGATGTCATGCGTGCGTTCGTTGGTGTGGGTGATGTGGCAAGCGACCTGGCGCGGATGCTCGGCGACATTGCCCATGAACGAGAGCACCGGCAACGGATCGTCACCCGGTTGCGGCAACATCACCGAATAATCGAGCGTACGCCCGTCGATACGCGGCGGCGTGCCGGTCTTCAAGCGGCCGACACGTAAATCGAGATCGCGCAATCGCGCCGCCAATGCGTTCGACGGTGGGTCGCCGGCGCGGCCACCTTGGTAATTCGATAAACCGATGTGAATACGACCGCCGAGGAAAGTGCCGGTCGTGAGCACGACGGCGCGCGCGCGAATGACCACGCCCATTTGCGTCACCACGCCGACAACACGATTCTGTTCGACGATCAAATCGTCGACCGCTTGTTGGAACAACGTTAGGTTCGACTGGTTTTCGACCAGCGTCCGTACCGCCGCTTTATACAGCGCGCGGTCGGCCTGCGCCCGCGTCGCCCGCACCGCCGGACCCTTGCGCGCGTTTAGCACACGGAACTGAATACCGGCGCGGTCAGTGGCGCGCGCCATGACTCCGCCCAAGGCGTCGATCTCTTTGACCAAATGGCCTTTGCCAATGCCGCCGATCGCGGGGTTGCACGACATCTGGCCGATGGTCTCAATGTTCTGCGTCAGCAATAGCGTCTTCGCGCCGAGCCGGGCCGATGCCATGGCAGCTTCGGTGCCGGCGTGGCCGCCGCCGATGACGATGACGTCGTAGCTATCGGGGTGATTCATAAGAAGGATAAAGGACGTTGGGCACCGCATCATACCAATCCTCCCGGCCATCGGGAATTCGACGCGGGAGAGTCCGCCCCGTCGAATTATTGACGAACTATGCCCACGAACCGGGCGGCCTCTTCCCTCACCCCTTGCCCTCTCCCCCTGGCGGGGGAGAGGGAGAATCGGTTCGCTTCGCGGTCGATCGGCGACGGCACGGCCATTGCTAGACTAGCTTTATAAAGCCGTCCCGGCATCGGAGCGAACATGCAACCCAAACCCCGGACCACGGGCGCCGTCAGCTCGTCGCGCCTGCTAGAAAACGTGCTCGACGCCGTCGGCAACGTCATTCTTGGCAAGGAACAGCAGATCCGCCTGGGCCTAGCCTGCTTACTAGCGCGTGGTCATCTATTAATAGAAGACTTACCGGGTGTCGGCAAAACGACACTCGCGCATACCCTGGCCGGCGTACTCGGCTTTCAGTTCACCCGCATCCAGTTCACCGCCGACCTGTTACCGGCCGACATCCTCGGCGTGTCGGTGTTCGAAGCAAACGGCGGCGGTTTCGTGTTTCACCCGGGACCGATCTTCGCGCAACTGGTATTGGCCGATGAAATCAATCGGGCGACGCCGAAAACGCAAAGCGCGCTGCTTGAGGCCATGGAAGAACATCAGGTCAGCACCGAGGGCAAAACGCGCAAATTACCCGAACCGTTTTTCGTCATCGCTACACAAAACCCGCATCACTTGGTCGGTACGTTTCCGCTGCCGGAATCGCAGCTCGATCGGTTTTTGATGTGCGTCACCTTGGGCTTTCCCGATCGCACCGCCGAGCGCGCACTGCTGAAGGGCCGCGACCGGCGCGAAACGTTGCAATCGTTGCAGCCGGTACTCGACGCTGAGCAATTGGCGATGCTGCAGCGCGAGGCTATGCGCATCCATGCGTCCGAACCGTTGTTGGACTACTTGCAAAATTTGATCGACGTCACGCGTACGTCCGGCGACTTTGCCCAAGGCTTGAGCCCACGCGCGGCGTTGGCATGGTTGGCAGCGGCGCGCGCATGGGCACTGCTCGAAGGACGCGACATGGTATTGCCGGAAGATGTACAAGCGGTGGCGGTGCCAGTGGCGGCGCATCGATTGGCGCCAGCGAAAGAGGCGGCAGTGGGCCGTGTCGGCTTAGTGGAACAACTCATCAAGTCTGTACCCATCCCGTAAGAGTTGCCCATGGATACGCTCCCCGGCGAAGTCGTGCTGCAACGCCGTGGACTTTTCATGTTGCCAACGCGCTATGGCTGGATGTTCGCCGGCGTGTTGGTGGTGCTGCTGCTCGCGTCGATTAACTACAACAATTCACTCGCCTATGGACTGACGTTCTTACTCTCGGCCATTGCCGTCGTGTCGATGCTGCACACCGATCGCAATCTATTGCACCTGCAACTGCGCGCCGGCACCTGCATACCGGTGTTCGCTGGCGAGACGGCAATGTTCCGCATTCATTTGCTGAACCGTGGCGCACGCACGCGCTACGGCATTGCCTTAGTGCATAACAAGCGCGAATTCGCTTGCGTCGATGTTGCTGCCCACGCCACTGCTACCGCCGAGTTTTGGTTGCCGGCGCCGCAGCGGGGTTGGCTGTCGCTACCGCCGTTTTACGTAAAGACACAATTTCCGCTCGGCATTCTCTACTCGTGGTCGCGCCGGCTTGTGCTCGATGAACGCTGTCTGATTTATCCAAAGCCGTCGGAACCGTGGTCATGGCGAACCCCCAGTGAATCGGCGACCGATTCGCATCAACGTCCGACCGGCAGCGGCGATGATTTTTCCGGTGTGCGCGCTTATCGTCCCGGTGACTCGCCGCGGCAAATCGATTGGAAATCGGTTGCCCGCGGCAGCGGCTTGCTGACGAAAGAATTCAGTGGTGGTGTCGGTGAAACCGTGTGGCTCGATCTTGCCCAAGTGCCGGGGATCGACAACGAGATACGCTTGAGTCGCTTGTGTCGCGCCGTGCTCGACGCCGAGCAGGCGGGCGCACGCTATGGCCTACGGCTCGGCGCGACCACGTTCGCTCCCAGTTGCGGCGAAGCCCATCAGCACCGCTGCCTACAGGCGCTCGCGCTTTATGGCACAAGCTAAATCACCCGAGTTCAATCGACCGGCGCTGGCGTGGTTGCTGTTCACCGGCCTGCTCGCGACCGCTTGGCTGGCACGCGAGCTGCCGACATGGGTCAACTTACTATTCGTAACGACGGTGGCGTGGCGTTATTCGATCGAGCGCTTCCACGTTTTTCGTCCGAATCGATGGCTACGTTATTTGTTGCTGCTGGCGGTGCTGTACGCACTACTGCGCGAGTACGGCTCGATACTGGGTTATCGACCCGGTTTAGCGCTGCTAGTGGCGTTGATGGGCCTGAAGCTGCTCGAGCTGCGCGGCTTGCGCGACGCCATGCTCACGTTGTTTTTGTTTTACGTGGTTGTCCTCGGCGGCTTTCTGTTCGATCAAACGTTACCCGGCGCACTGTGGGCGATCGGCACGGTTACCACCAGCCTGGTTGCGTTGATCCGCTTGCAACACATGATGACGGCGCGCGTCGCTTTGGGGATGGCCGGTGAGCTGATGTTAAAAGCGTTGCCACTATTGCTTATTCTCTATGCACTGTTCCCACGCCTCGGTAGTACCTTGTGGGGTATGCCGACCGAAGTGCACGCCGGCCAAACCGGTATGTCGGAAGAGATGCGTCCGGGCTCGATCAATGCGCTCACGCAATCGAGTGAAATTGCGCTGCGAGTCGATTTTTTAACCGACACACCGCCGCCAACGCGTGAGCTGTATTGGCGCGGAATGGTGTTATGGGAAACCGACGGCCGCAGCTGGCGCCGCGGCACATCGACCGCGACACCGGAAAAAGTACGATCACTCGGCACACCGGTGCAATATCGAGTGACACAAGAACCAAGCAACAACGAGTGGCTGTATGCGCTCGATATGCCGATAGTCGCCAGCAAGGACGTCCGGCTGCGCGCGGGGCTGACGCTAATCAGCCTCGAGCCGATACGCGAACGCACGAGCTATACACTCACCTCGAGCACGCGCTACAGCACCGGCGAGTTGCGACCGCTGGAACAGCAGGCAGCGCTGCGCTTACCACGATTATCACCGCGCGTGCGTGCGTTCGCCGATGAGTTGCGCCGCCAATACCACGACCCGGCGGAGCTCGTGCGAGCGGTGTTGATGCATTTTCGTCGCGAAAATTTCGTGTACACGCTAGCACCGCCGTTACTCGGCAACGATCCGGTCGATCAATTTTTATTCGACACACGTCGCGGCTTTTGCGAACACTACGCCAGTGCATTCGCCACTCTGATGCGCGCCGTCGGGGTGCCGGCGCGCGTGGTGGTCGGTTATCAAGGGGGCGAACTAAACCCGGCGGGCAATTATTTAATCGTTCGTGAGTCGGACGCGCATGCCTGGACCGAGGTGTGGTTAGCCGAACGCGGCTGGGTACGGGTCGATCCGACCGCCGCGGTGGCACCGGAGCGGGTCGAGCTCGGGCTCGATGCAATTCGACGGTTGGAAGCGCAAGGACTGGTGCCGGGCGCCATGGGCAGTGCACTGTTAGCTAAAGCGCTCGAGCTACCTTGGTTCGAATACGTCGCCCGGCGGGTTCGTCTGTATTGGGACTACACCAACATCGCCTGGTATCGCTGGGTGATCGATTATCAAAAGGATCGACAAGAAAGTTTGTTGCGTCGACTCGGCTTTGAAACCATCGACTGGACGCAGGTAATGACGATACTTGGCGGAACCTGTCTTGCGGTGTTGCTCGGTTACGCTGCCTGGTCGCGACGCTTGCCGCCGCCGGATCGCGTGCAACGTATTTATCTGCGCTTCTGTCGCAAGCTAGCGCGTGCCGGTATCGCCCGCGCGGCGCATGAAGGACCGGCCGATTTTGCCGAGCGCGCCGGCGGCGTGCGCCCGGATCTTGGGCAAACGCTGAATGCGGTTACCGCGCGCTATTTGATGTTGCGCTACGGCAAGACCGCCGGTAACGACGACTTGCGGGAATTCAAACGCGCGGTAAACGAATTTCACGTCCGCTGACCGATGCAATGCATGTGATCCCGTAGAACCACCCACGCGTCCGAAAGCACCGGCCTCTTCACTCATCAACAAAAACATTTTGCGAAACGACCATTTGCATTAGCAAATGCGCTTCGCGTTGCGCATTGCTAACACAGCTCCCTCCTCATTATCGGCACATCCGCGCCGGTGATCGCGGCGTCGTGTTGCGTTAATGGGTTCTTCCTACCTTTTCAATACCCTTCAAATGGAAATTTTGAACCGCCATGGACGCGAAAAATTGTGTTGCTCGATTAGCTATCTGCGCTTTTGCGCTAACGCTTATTTCCTTCTGCCGGACCGTCGACGCGGCGGATGCCAACGGCTATTCGGCGGCGTATGAATGCCGCGCGGGCGGGCCGCAATGTAACGTCGACGTCGCGACCTACACCGCGCGTGCGTGCGATCAGATCCTCACGCCGAGTACCGGCCCTATCTACAACTGGAGCGCGCTATCGCCCGATCGCGATGTCAACGGCGACGGCTTTGTCGTGATTTGTTTGCAGCCCGGCGATTACACCGCGCGCGGGCCGCTGACCTTCGGCGGCAGCAATGGCGCCAGCACTAACCGCAAAGTTCTGCGTTGTGCGAAAACCGACGGCACGGCGTGCGACGACCCGTGGCGCGTGACCAGCGCCGACCGCGCGCGTCTTAAGCGGATCATCGTCCAAGCAAAAAATTATTGGATTCTGCACCGCCTGGCGGTCGACGGCGGTGGCATATCGGATAGCGCCGTCGCGTTCCGCGATCAGTCAAGCAATAACATCGTGAGCCGAATGCTGGTGGAAAACGCCGGCAGTGGATCGTGGGGCCTCATCGATTTCTCGGCGTGGGTGGGATCGATGACCCGAGCCAATACCGGTATCGGTAACACAGAAGTGGTCCCACAATTTAAAACAAGCCGATAAGTGAACTCACTTAAAATTTGTTTCAATTCACAGCGGTGTAGAAATACCATTCGCCGTCACTTTGAATCCAAACGATCTTACTCGTTTGAAGATCTTTAACGGGTGGTATGTTAGGCGGAAGTCCTTTAGCAGACATTTCAGGGAGAAAGTGACTGATGGGCGCCTCCCTCTCAAATTTCATTGATAAAACGACCTTCCCGTCAATTTCTTTTACGGATTCAATTTCATATTCCTTCAAGCGCCAGCCAATGTTGTATTTACTCATTGACGTGGTGTATTCGTCTTTAGACTTGATTTTCCTAAATTCCGGGGCGTGCATCGCGTATGCCTTCTCCCAGTCATTTTTTTGTTGTGCTGTGTAATATTCGACGACCCTTTCTTTGAGTCCCGGATATTTCACTAATCGAGCCTCAACGGTGCAAGAGGAAATTAAGCAGGCGCTTAGTAGTACCGCAATGGCGGTAATGGTGAATTTCAACATTTTATTTTTGGTTTGCCGACCGGGTTTGTGTTAATAATTGATTCCTAAAGGCCCATCAAATGTTAAATGTAGTCGCTGCCCAGACACGTGGACGTACCACTTACCATCAAGTTGAGCCCAACTGCTTTCGCTTTGCAGTTCTAGAGTTGTAATGGGCGGCGTATTCGGCGGAATATTTGAGCGTGCGAGTTCGTTGTAGAAATTATTCGGCGGCCCTTCCTGGTAAAAGGTCATGAATAAAACGACCTCGCCATTTTTTTCTTTCACCGCATTGATTTCATATCCTTTCAATTTCCATCCGGTAGTATCTCTACGCATTACAGCGATATACGTTTCCTTTGGCGTTTCTTTTTGAAAAGCCGGCGTGCGTAATACATATGATTGCTCCCAATCGTTACGCTGTTCTGCCGCATAATACTCGGCGACTCTTTCTTTAAGCCCCGGATACTTCGCTAATTTAGCTTCAACACTGCAAGACGAAATTAAGCAGACGCTTAGCAGCGCCGCGAGCACGACGGCGACCGATTTGAACATTTTAGTTTTACTCATTTGGAAAACATCCAACTAAACGAAAGCCAGTCTTTGACCTTCTGTGCAAAGTTCTCTGGGTTTTCTTCGTGCAAATAACCATTCCAATTCTCTTTTCCTTTACAAGAATCGTCACCGGGTTTCGGACCGTAAATATATTCGGTCACCATCACGAACCGGTTAAGGAATTTAATTTCGGGGGTTGGCCAAATGACACCTTTTTTAAGCTCCTTAGTGGTCCAGTCCATTTCCGTAGTTTCGACAAGTTTGTCATTGAGTCTGAAGTTCTTTTTTCGCACATCGAGTTTCACAAAGCACTTAGGCACATCGACATAAAAAATCCAATGATCCAGCAGTGTGGGCGGCATTCCACCGATTTTTAATAAATCCGTTTTCATTCCCCCCTGAATCACGCCGATGTCGAATCGTTCGCACCTGATAAAATCAGGCCGTAGGGGGCCGCTCAGACCAAACACACACGTGTATCGCGTTTCAAGATCGACAAAACTGATGGTAATGATTTCCTGCGGTCTTCCGGCAAAGAGCCGCCGACTTCCACCCACTTTATATTCGCTAATTAGGGCGTTCTTCAGCGTGTATTCCATAAACACGTCGGCGCCGTCGCCGCTGCCGGTCTTCGTTAAGCGCAGTACAACGGTCTTGCCGGTGCCGCAGCACGATTCTAAAAACAGTTTCGGCGTGGCGCTGTCCATCTTTTTGGTGATGATCAAGTCGACGATTCGCGCATTACTCGATTCGCGGTCGCCCTGCGTAGAACTGGCGGAAGTGATTTGACGGTGGGTGCCCCATTTCCAGGTTTCAACGTCGATCCACTCTTTGTGACCTTTGTCGGAGGATTCGCCTTTAATGCCTTCGTAGCTTAGGAATGCGGACACGGATCAACTCCCTTTAATTATTTGTTTAAGACGGCGACTTATGAACGGATCATGCGCCGCATTGTTTGAACGCAAGCGGGCGTATCCGAGGAAGTGCTGAGAGTGCGGGCTAGGTGGGGTAAGACAGTTTTAATGCGGCGTACCATGACTTCCTCCCTGATAGCCGATTTTTTGTTACGTTAGCGCAATTCTACCTGCGAACTTTTCGCACGGCCTTGCAAGCAGCGCCCGATCATCCGGCGAAATGCGCCGACGTTCTAAACCTCATCCGGTGTTCACCAATACGTGAACTTCGGTTAGGTAAATGGCACTGCCATCGTATTTTCTGATGCGGGAACTGTGTTACGCAAGGACTAATAAAGTGCGTCGACACCACTTTCGGCGGCTACCGTGATGCTGGCATTTGTGCATCGAACTAATTACGCATGGCGGCTATTTGCTACGGCCGGCAAAGGAAATGCCCTGTCGTCAGACGACGGGGCATAAATCAGGCGCTACTTCAATAATCATGCAGATGCTGGCGGTGCGCTGCTCTTTCAGTCGCGACAATAGTGAATAATGTCGATCGCTAGGTCGCCTTCGTCCGTCGGCGACGCGGATTGCGTCATATAGGCAGCGCCGCCGTCACTGTTCATCGTAATTATGACTTCCGCGTCGTCATCTAACTTTTCTACCAGGATTTTCAACTCACGTACTTTCACATTAATTCCTCTACGCGTCGGCGTCTTAAAAAGCCCCGCCATTATAGACGGTGCCAAGGACCGCCGGGGTGTGTTACTTCGATTTACTTTTTGCGGTCGCCGCCGCCGATTGCTTGATGGATGCTGGCGATGGCGGTAACAACATCGATAAAAATACAAAATGTCTTGTTATCGGCTGATTGAATAATCTCGACGCGCTTCCGCGTTACATCCGAATATCACTACTTGCCGATGCAGAAACTGGAAAAAATTCGGCCGAGTAAGTCATCACTGGTAAATTCGCCGGTGATCTCGCCAAGCGCTTGTTGCGCTTGCCGTAGCTCTTCGGCGAGAAGCTCGCCGGCGCGCGCCTCGGTCAGCGCGGTGCGGCCTTGAGTAACATGAACTAAGGCGCGTTCAACCGCGTCGAGATGTCGGCGGCGGGCGATGAATGTGCCCTCGCCGGCACTTTGGTAGCCCATGACCGCCTTGAGATGTGCACGTAGCGTATCGAGGCCGGCGCCGGTTTTTGTCGACAACGCAATCTCGCTGCCGGTGGACGCTTCAACGACGCCGGCGGCTCGATGCGAAAGGTCGATCTTATTGCGGATGAGTGTGCGTGGAATGTGCGGTGGCAATCGTTGTTGCGCTTCGTCGAGCGCTTTTGTGTCGCCGGCAGCATCGTCGACCAACAATAAAATACGATCGGCACGTTCCATTTGTGCGCGTGCCCGGCGGATACCTTCGTTTTCGATTTCATCGTCGGTTGCGCGCAACCCGGCGGTGTCGACGACATGCAGCGGCATACCGTCGATATGAATGCGTTCGCGCAGCACGTCGCGCGTAGTGCCGGGGATGGAGCTGACGATCGCCGTTTCCTGTTCCGCCAATGCATTTAGCAATGACGATTTGCCGGCATTTGGCGCTCCGGCAAGCACCACTGTCATACCGTCATGCAGTAATGTCCCTTGTTGTGTTGCCTGCAGCAGCTCGGTCAAGCCGTCTTCGACCATTATCAGCTCGGCGACGATGCGCGCGTCGGCGAGAAAATCGATCTCTTCTTCGGGAAAATCGATCGCCGCCTCGACATACATGCGCAACCGAGTGAGTTGCTCGACGCGCGCGCGCACGCGGCGCGAAAACTCGCCTTGAAGTGAACGCAATGCGGCGCGGGCCGCGGTTTCCGAACCGGCACTGATCAGATCGGCGACCGCCTCCGCTTGTGCCAAGTCCATCTTGCCGTTGAGAAATGCGCGTTCGGAAAATTCGCCCGGCCGTGCCAGTCGTGCGCCCAGTACCAGCAATCGCTGGAGCAACATATCGACGACCACCGGCGCGCCGTGAGCATGAAGCTCGAGGACGTCTTCACCGGTGAACGAATGCGGCGCTGGGAAAAACAGCGCTAGCCCTTGGTCGAGTACAACGCCGTCGGCGCCGCGAAACGATCGGGTGAGTGCTTGCCGCGGCGGTGGCAATTCGTTGAGCAAGGATTGCGTGAGCGTACGCGTCGCCGGGCCGGAGACGCGTACCACCGCGATTCCACCGAACCCCGGCGGAGTGGCCAGGGCGACGATGGTTGCGGTGGCGCTCACACGAGTTGCGTCAGCTGTTCTTGGCGCCGATCACGGAGTTGATGCGCCACTGCTGCAAGATCGATAGAAGATTGTTCACCGCCCAGTACAGCACTAAGCCGGCGGGGAAGAACAAGAACATCGCCGTGAACGCAATCGGCATGATCATGAAGACGCGGCGCTGCATGGCGTCGGGCGGTTGCGGATTGAGCAACTGCTGCGCATACATAGTGATGCCCATGAGAATCGGCAACACAAAATACGGGTCCGGACTCGATAGATCGCGCACCCATAACACGAACGGCGCGTGTCGCATCTCGACGCTTTCGAGCAGTACCCAATAGAGCGCAAGGAACACCGGGATCTGAATCACGATGGGCAAACAACCACCGAGCGGATTGATCTTCTCGGTCTTATAAAGCTCCATCATCGCCTGACTGTATTTCTGACGATCGTCGCCGTGACGCTCCTTCAGGCTCTGCATCTTCGGCTGCAGTTTCTTCATCTGCGCCATCGATTTGTAGCTTGTCGCCGATAGCGGATAGAACGCGAGCTTGATCGTTATCGTCAGCAAAATGATCGACCAACCCCAATTGCCGATCCAGTGATGAATCCACTTGAGCAACCAGAAAAGCGGCGCCGAGATGATCGTTAACCAACCGTAATCCACGGTGAGCTGAAGGCCGGGTGCGACATCCTTCAGCTGATCCTGCGCTTTTGGACCCACATAAAGACGGGCGTGTAACTTGCCGGTCTGGCCGGGTGCGACTTGGGTCGGTGTGAGATTCTTTAAGCCGATGGCATGGTTCTGATTCGGCAGTACCGCGCTGTAGAGCTCATTGCGATCGGTCGGTCCGGCAATCCAAGCGCCGACGAAATAATGCTGCAGCATTGCGACCCAGCCGTCGATGGATTCGCGCTTCAGCGGTTTGGACGCCATGTCGGCGAACGGAATTTTCTGATACTTGTTCTCGGGCGTGTAGATCGCACCGCCGACGTAAATCGGCAACGAGAACATTCCCCGTTGATCCACATGGGCGCGCTCGAACTGGCCATAGAAGAAACCAGCCCATTCTTTCTTGGTCGTGTTATGGACGACGAACTCAACATCGACGACATAACTTCCGCGGTGGAACACATAACCCTTGCTGTACTGCACGCCGTCAGCGCCGCGCCATGACAACGGCACGCGTAACTCATTTTGATCCGCCGCGAGTGTGTAATTGGTAGCTTCAGCGGTGAACGACGTCTTATGGGTCGGATAGTCCTCGCTGCGGCCAATCAATCCAGATTGGGCGATGAACATTTCCTGCGACGGCGTTTCTTGCAATAGCGCAAACGGTTCGTGGGGCTTATCGACCGATACCGGATGCTTTAGCAACAAAAGCTGGCGTAGATCACCGCCGTGAGTATCGATCTCTGCCCGAACCATGTCGGTGACAACTTCGATCCGTTGGCCGTGCAACAACTCTTCTACCTTGGGTGCAGCAGCAGCGGGTGCAGCGGCCGTGGTCGGCGCGCTAGGAATAGTGGCATCGGAAACGCTGGTCGCGGTCGACGTGGCGACCGGTGGAGCTGACGGATGTTCTTGTTGCCAGGCCTGCCAAAGCAATCCCAAGATAACAGCCAGTGCGAGAAATAGAGCGAGACGGAAATTATCCATAGTTTGGTGTCGATTGTTTGGGCGGCGGAACAGGGTCGAGGCCGCCGGAGTGTCCGGGATGGCAGCGCGCTAAGCGCCACAGGGTATATCCGCTGCCGCGCAACGCGCCATGAGTGTCGATGGCTTCAATGGCGTATGCCGAGCACGTCGGATGAAAACGGCAATGGCGGCCGAGCAATGGGCTCAGCAAGTAACGGTAAAGCTTAATAAGCCCGATCAAGAAGCGGCGCATCTGCGTATTAACCGTTGCCAGTGGGAATGTAGGGAGCGCGCAAGCTCAACGTTAGCGGTAGCCGCTGCCGCCGTTTGCGCAACGACGACGATATCAAAACGCGGGAGTACCTGTTGATGTAAACGGAAGGATTCCTTGATCTGGCGTTTGATCCGATTGCGCGTTACCGCCTTGGTGGAGACTCGCCGAGAAACGGCTACACCGATGCGAGGTCCGTTGTCGTTGGGTGCGGCGGTAACGATAAAAAGCGCATCACGGCCTTTGAAACCGTTGCGCGCGGTCGCCTGGAATTCTACCGATCGGCGCAGTCGGCGGCTGCGCGGCAGGCCCAACGCGGGCGCTGCGGGCGCGCGCCGCAAACGACTAGGCGCTCAGTCGAGCGCGGCCCTTGGCGCGACGCCTGTTGATAACGTTGCGGCCACCGGCAGTGCGCATGCGGGCGCGGAAGCCGTGGGTACGCTTGCGTTTGCGGACGCTGGGTTGATAAGTGCGTTGCATGGTCGTGTTCTCTCAGTTGTGGGGCACAGCCGATGTGCCACCCCTTTTAGGGCGGGCAACGTTACTTGGATCGCGACATCCTTGTCAACCAAAACGGTGTGAAAATCGTCGCAATATCAGCGACACGATGCGCGTTCATTTTGACGCGCTCAACCGCTCTGGAACGCCTTGGCGTTACCCGCTAGACTGCCGTCCCCTCCCCGTTCGTACTCATCTCGTGAGCGCAGTGACTACACAGACGACCGTATGGGACAAATGCCTCGAGCGACTTGAAGAGGAATTGTCCCCGCAACAATTTAATACGTGGATACGGCCGCTTCAGCCAGTGTATGAAGGCGACGGTGTACGTCTGCTCGCGCCCAATCGATTTGTCATGGAATGGGTGCGGGAACGGTTTGTGGTCCGCATTGGCGAACTGGTAGCGGAATACAGCAATATCGCCGAACCCAAAGTCTTAATTGAGGTCGGTAGTAGTCAAATTCGCCGGTCGAGCGATGCGAGCAGCGTTAGTAACAATGCTCCCCGTATCGCCAATGAAGACAACAAGCGACGCGGCCCAGCGCTCGGGCGTCTCAACACTGACTTCACCTTCGAAAGTCACGTTGAGGGTAAGTCGAACCAAGTAGCTCGAGCCGCGGCCAAACAAGTGGGCGAAAACCCTGGTGGCGCCTACAACCCACTTTTTATTTATGGCGGTGTGGGGTTAGGAAAAACCCACCTGATGCAGGCAGCCGGCAATTTAGTGCTGCAACGAAACCCCGATGCCAATATCGCCTACGTGCATTCCGAGCGGTTTGTGGCCGATATGGTCAAAGCGCTACAGCATAATTCCATCAACGAGTTCAAACGAACCTATCGCAACCTCGACGCGCTGTTGATTGACGACATTCAATTTTTCGTTGGCAAAGAACGTTCGCAGGAAGAATTTTTCCATACTTTCAATGCCTTAGTTGAGGCCAAGCACCAAATCATCATCACATCTGATCGCTTTCCCCGAGAACTTACGGGGGTCGAAGAACGACTAATTTCTCGATTCGGATCCGGCCTAACGGTTTCTATTGAGCCGCCAGAACTGGAAACGCGAGTTGCGATCCTCATCAACAAAGCAAAGCAAGAAGGTATTGAGCTCACAGAAGAGGTGGCTTTTTTTATCGCCAAGCGGGTGCGGTCAAACGTGCGCGAGCTTGAGGGCGCCTTACGGCGCGTATTGGCGAGCGCCTTCTTTATGGGCCGGCCGGTCGATATCGAGCTTGCTAGCGATAGCCTGAAGGACCTTCTTAGTTTCCAAGAACGTCTTGTTACGATTAATAATATTCAGAAAACGGTCGCTGAGTACTTCAAGATTCGCATCGCCGATCTGCACGCTAAGGATCGGTCGCGGCAAGTCGCTCGGCCGCGGCAGGTTGCTATGGCGTTAGCAAAGGAGCTAACCGATCACAGTTTGCCGGAGATTGGCGAGGCATTTGGGGGTCGTGATCACACTACCGTGTTGCACGCTTGCCGCAAGATTGAAGAGCTGGCGTCCAAAGATCCGCGTGTGCATGAGGATTACAATAATTTGCTGCGGATACTTACGACATAAGCTGTGGATGAGTTGTGGATAGATTTTTATCGGTTTTCATCTGTGGAGAAAGCCGGGTTATGATCACAGGATATAGGACGTTATACACAGACTCAGCGTGTTTTATCTACAGCAGAAATTTGGAAATACGCCGAGTGTCGAGCCCGATTGTCGAACTTATCAACAGATTTGCCGGCCTTAATAGTAACCACTATTAACTTATCTACTTAACTTAATTACTTTTAACAAATCGACAATTCGCGATCACTATGCAAATTCAACTTCAACGGGAAAATCTGTTAAAGCCAGTTTCAGTAGTTGCTGGCGTTGTTGAGCGACGACAAACACTACCGATCCTTTCCTACATTCTTTTCCGAGTTGAAGACGGGAAAATAACGCTGACAGGAACAGACCTGGAAGTGGAAGTTGTTGCTACGGCGGAAGGAAAAGTTGAAGGAGCTGGTGAATTCACGGTACCGGCTAGAAAGTTGTTCGATATTTGCCGTGCTCTACCGGAAGGTGCGGTTATTACTCTCTTGAAAAACGGTGAAAAAATCGCACTGAAGGCGGGAAAAAGCCGATTCAGCCTCTCTACCCTACCGCCCACCGATTTCCCCGTGATCGCTAGCGGCGCCTTTGAGCAAGCACTCACTATTAGTCAATCGGCACTAAAAAATGTGCTAGACCGCGCCTCTTTTTGTATGGCGCAACAAGACGTCCGTTATTACCTCAATGGCCTCTTTTTGGAGATTTCTGGAAAACGATTGCGCGCGGTCGCAACGGACGGACATCGGATGGCAATGACCGATATTGAGTCGCCTTCAGACCTTTCTAGCGGTGTCGATATTATCGTTCCGCGGAAAGGTATACAGGAAATTGCTCGGTTACTTACTAATTCTGACGAGAACGTTCGCGTCGACATTGGCGCTAACCATATACGGCTAACATTCTCCGATCTCATTTTTACGTCGAAGCTGATTGACGGGCGGTTCCCGGATTACACCAAAGTCATTCCCGCAAACCAAAATAAGTCTATTAAATTGGATCGCCATGCATTTCGGGAAGCCCTCAGCCGCGTTTCGATCTTGGCAAACGAAAAGTATCGAGGGGTTCGATTAAGTTTAGAAACTGGGCGCTTGAGCATCAGTGCTCATAACCCGGAGCAGGAGGAGGCCCTTGAGGAACTCGAAACCACTTACAGCGGAGAATCGTTGGAGATTGGTTTCAATGTTAATTATCTCATCGAGGCTGCTAGCGCGATCAGCTCTCCAGAGATCATCTTGGGGCTAAACGACCCCAACAGCAGCTGTACGCTTCGAGCGATAGACAACGAAAATACCCGATACATCGTTATGCCGATGCGCTTGTAATAGCTGTTCCACGTGGAACCGGATTTACTAGTTCCACGTGGAACAGCGCTAACGGCGCCCGCATGGTTTAAAAGCATTAATCCCAGCAGTTTCTATTAACCCTAACTGGTACAATACGAACCGCATGGATCCAGCTACCCCTCAAAACGCTCCTACTTACGATTCCAGCAGCATTCAAGTCCTCAAAGGGCTAGACGCTGTTCGTAAGCGGCCAGGAATGTACATTGGTGATACCGATGACGGCAGTGGGTTACACCACATGGTTTTTGAGGCGGTCGATAACTCGATCGACGAAGCATTAGCGGGTTATTGCACGGATACCAAAATCACCATCCATTCGGATGGTGCGATCACCGTCTCAGACAACGGTCGTGGCATTCCTACCGGAATTATCCCGGAAGAGGGGCGATCGGCCGCTGAAGTGATCATGACGGTGCTACATGCCGGCGGAAAATTCGACCAAAACTCATATAAGGTTTCTGGCGGCCTACATGGCGTCGGCATCTCGGTCGTCAATGCGCTTTCCGACGTCTTGGAGCTGACAATACGCAGGGAAGGGAAGATTCACCATCAGACCTATTTGCTTGGTGAGCCTAAGGCTCCTCTCGCTGTTGTCGGCGAAACCCTCGAAACAGGGACCGACGTTCGGTTTAAGCCGAGCTCACAGATCTTCACGAATATCGTGTTTCAGTACGATATTCTTGCAAAGCGATTAAGAGAGCTTTCGTTTCTCAATCCAGGTGTCCGCATAACCCTGCGAGACGAACGCACGGCAAAAGAAGATATTTTCGAATACAAAGGTGGCATTGCCGCCTTTGTCGAGCACCTAAACCGCAGCAAAACCACATTGCATCCGAAGCCGATCCATATCTCCGCCGAACGCGGACGGACGACGGTTGAGCTCAGCATGCAATGGAACGACTCATACCAGGAAACGATTTTTTGCTACACGAATAACATCCCCCAGCGCGATGGTGGAACACACCTCGCGGGTTTGCGCGCGGCGATGACGCGCACGCTCAATCAATATATCGAGAACTCCGGTGTCTCGAAGAAAGAGAAGATCGCCACTACCGGAGATGATGCTCGCGAAGGCCTTACGGCGGTGTTGTCGGTTAAGGTTCCAGATCCTAAGTTCTCGTCGCAGACCAAAGACAAGCTCGTATCGTCCGAAGTGAAGGGCATCGTTGAATCGGTCGTTAACGAGAAATTAGAAGAGTTTTTACTCGAGAATCCAACGGAAGCCCGCGCTATTGCGCTGAAGATTATCGAAGCGGCGCGCGCCCGCGAGGCGGCTCGTAAAGCTCGCGAAATGACGCGGCGTAAGGGCGCCCTCGATCTGGCTGGGTTACCCGGTAAATTGGCCGACTGTCAGGAACGTGATCCGGCGTTATGCGAGCTCTACATCGTCGAGGGCGATTCCGCCGGTGGGTCTGCCAAACAAGCGCGCGACCGGCGCTTTCAGGCGGTGCTTCCGCTCAAAGGTAAAATCCTCAATGTCGAGCGGGCGCGCTTTGATCGGATGTTGTCATCCCAAGAAGTGGCGACCCTGATTACGGCGCTCGGTACTGGCATTGGTGCTAATGATTTCAATATCAGCAAGTTGCGTTATCACCGTATCATCATCATGACGGACGCTGATGTCGACGGATCGCATATCCGTACTTTGTTGTTGACGTTCTTTTTCCGGCAGATGGGCGACCTGATAACCCGTGGCCACATCTACATCGCGCAGCCGCCACTCTACAAAATCAAGCAAGGTAAACAGGAACGCTATCTCAAAGATGATGCGGAACTCCAGGAACATCTACTGACAGCTGCCCTTGACGACGCAGCCTTGGTGTTAAAAGGTGACCGAACCCTAGTTGGCAGCGAGCTTGCCGAGCTCTCGCGCCGTTATCTTGCGATGCAAGAAAGTATCCGTCGCCTGTCACGTCGTTACGACGCTAAGATTCTGCAAAAGCTGGGTTATCTGCCAACGGTCGATGCAGCCATGGCTAAAGATGCTGAGCAAATGCGTCGGTTCGTGGTGGAGTTGCAAGATCGTGTTAACAACGATCCTAGTGGCGCTTTACGATTTGAGACCAGCCTTACTCTAAATAGCCGTACGCAGCTTCACGAAGTCCAGGTCAATCGATACGAGCACGGCAGCATTACCCAATCGAAAATTGATATGGAATTTTTCAGTACGTCGGACTACGCCGCAATTCGCTCGCTAGGCGAGACTTTAGGTCAATATTTCAGCAGCGAAGTCAGCGTACAGCGGGGCGAGCGCAGTGAAATCGTTACCGGGTTCGATTCGGCGCTCGAATGGTTAATGGCTGAGGCACGGCGGGGTCAAACCATACAGCGTTATAAGGGTCTCGGCGAAATGAACCCCGATCAGCTGTGGGAAACAACCATGGATCCACAGGTCCGCCGTTTGCTAAAGGTGAACGCCGACGACGATGTTGCTGCCGGCGAAATCTTCAGTATGTTAATGGGTGATCAGGTGGAACCGCGGCGCGAATTCATTGAGAAGAACGCGCTGCTAGTTAGTAATCTCGACGTGTAAAACGTCGGCTTAGTGCAGCGTCCGCGGTACGCTGAGCGTGAATGCCGGTATCTCGGCATCAAAACGAGTACCGTCGTCCGCTTCCATCTGATAACTGCCGTGCATAACACCGACCGGTGTTTCAAGGATGGTCCCGCTGGTGTACTCGAAGCTCATTCCTGGCACGAGATAGGGCTGCTCGCCAACGACACCCTCCCCTCGAACTTCTTGGGTCTTATCATTTGCATCAGTAATAACCCAGTGTCGTGTCAGCAGCCGAGCTGGCACAGCGCCTGAATTAGTAATAGTCACGGTATAAGCAAAAACGTAACGGTTACTGTCGGGTGCAGACTGGGACGGGACATAAGACGTCTTAACCGTCACTTCGATGGCATGTTTCAGGGAGTCAGTCATAGAGAGGGAACGTACGTTTATCTTGAATTGTGCACTGCCAGGACTGCTTTTGCACGTTAATGAGTTGCTTGTCTGCAACAATCGACACGGGTGAACTCCAGAGGATTTTTTGTTAGATGAACCGCTGTCAGCGCCCCGCCCCATAGACAGCCGGTATCGATACCCATAACCCCATCGTTCGACCATTGACCCAACGTGGACCAATGGCCGAAAACGATGCGTTGATCGCACGAACGGCGGCCGGGTACCTGAAACCATGGCATTAATTCAGCGGGCTGCGAACCAATGGCTCCTTTATGCGCATAATCCATGCGTCCATCGGCGGTACAGAATCGTAAACGTGTAAACGCATTCACGATCAGACGCAGTCGTTCCCAGCCGCTTAATTCGGGTGACCAACGATCCGGTAGATTGCCGTACATTATGCGAAAAAAATCAGTAGCTTTGGCCCCCCCTATAACGGTTTCCGCTTCCTGGGCACATTCTTGCGCAAGCGCTAAATCCCAATCGGGAAGCAGTCCGGCATGAACCAGTGTTACACCAATCTTCGGGTCATGGTGTAACAGCGGCCGGGTCTTCAACCAAGAAAGGAGTTCCGTCCGATCGGGTGCGGACAAAACACCATCCAGGGTGTCGCGCTTTCGGTGGGACTCAACCCCGGCAGCGACAGCAAGCAGATGTAGATCGTGATTGCCGAGCACCGTAATGGCACTATCGCCCAGGCCGGCAACAAAGCGCAGTACGTCGGCCGACTGCGGCCCGCGGTTGACTAGATCTCCCGTGAACCAGACTTGATCGCGTTGTGGATCGAACGAAATCTTTTCGAGCAATCGTTGCAGAGGGTCGTAACACCCTTGCACATCACCAATGGCATAGAGCGCCATTAACCGAACTGTACTGCCATTTCTTCGGTGGCCTGCACTAGCGCCGCGCGAATGCCCGGCTCAGATGCAGAATGACCGGCATCCGGAATTAGTTGTAAACGCGCCTGGGGCCATACCCGTTTCAGCTCAAAGGCATTGCTGTATGGGCAAACGACGTCATAGCGCCCATGGACGATGACGCCCGGAATATTTCGCAGCCGATGCGCCTCTCGCAGGATGTAATCCGGCGGTAGAAAAATATGGTTCACGAAATAGTGCGCTTCGATGCGTGCGAGAGACAGCGCTGTGTGCGTGCTGCTGAAAAAATCGACCACCTTTTGATTCGGCGTTAGTGTCGCGGTCCGCCCTTCCCAAACCGACCAGGCACGAGCGCTGGCCAGTCGCGCGGCTTCGTCGTTGCTGATCAGGCGTTGGTAGTGCGCTTGTAAGAAATCATGGCGCTCGTTTTGTGGAATCGGCGCAATAAAATCTTCCCAATAATCCGGGAAAAGTCGATTGGCGCCTTCTTGATAAAACCAGCGAATTTCCCACGGTTGACACAGAAAAATGCCGCGAAGAATGAGAGCGAGTACTCGCTCTGGATAGGTTTCGGCATAAACCAAACTCAGCGTGGAACCCCACGAGCCGCCGAAGACAACCCAGCGCTCGATGCCAAGATGCTGGCGAATGTGCTCTATATCATTAACCAAGTCGCTGGTGGTGTTGCGTTCTAAACAAGCATGCGGCGTCGAGCGCCCAGCACCGCGCTGATCGAATAGCACAATGCGATAACGCGATGGATTGAAGTACTGTCGATGCGAGGCTTCACAACCGGCGCCGGGGCCACCGTGGACAAACAAAATCGGTAGACCCTTTGGGTTACCGCACTCTTCGATATAAAGCTCGTGCGGCGGATCAACAGCTAAACGATGTGTTTTATAAGGTTCAATTTCCGGAAAGAGACTCACGATAACCCCAAGCGTTCCCAAATTGTGCAGGTCGGACCGGCGCGGTTCATGGTGTAGAAGTGTAGTCCCGGTGCACCGGCCATGAGCAGCTTATCGCACAACTCGGTAGTGACATCGAGTCCGAACGCACGGATCGAATCGAGATCGTCACCGTAGCTTTCCAACCGCTTGCGAATCCAGCGCGGTATCTCGGCACCGCAAGCATCAGAAAAACGCGCGAGCTGTTTGTAATTCATGATCGGCATAATGCCGGGCACGATCGGCAAATCGATACCAATCGTCTCGCAGTCATCGATGAAGCGGAAGTAAGCATCGATGTTGTAAAAGTATTGCGTCAGCGCGGAGTTGGCGCCGCAATCGACTTTGCGTTTGAAATTTTTTAAGTCGTCTTCCGAACGGGTGGCACGTGGATGAACTTCTGGGTAAGCGGCAACCTCGATGTGAAAGTGATCGCCGGTCTCTTGTCGAATCAACTCCACCAGTTGATAGGCATAACGAAACTCTCCCGGCCATATTTGTCCCGCCGGCATATCGCCGCCAAGAGCGACGATGTGACGCAACCCGAGCGCCTTATAGGCGTGCAGTTGTTCCGCCAGGCTCGCGCGCGACGCACTAACGCAGGTGAAATGCGGCGCGACCGCCAGCCCGTGATTTTTGATGTCACGCACCGTATCGAGAGTCCACTCGCGCGTGGAGCCGCCGGCACCGTAGGTAACAGAAAAATATTTGGGCTTGAGTTGCGCGAGTTGCGCGGTGGCTTCGCGCAGCTTGGCGCGGGTGGCATCGTCGCGGGCGGGGAAGAATTCAAAGCTGAAAGTACGGGGACGCTTTTTCTGGGAATCCATGATGATCGAGTCGAAGATTTACACCAACCCTCCTCTTCCTCGTTCCCTCTCCCCAAAGGGAGAGGGAGGCGATCCTATCGCCCGAAAGAGAAAGTCCGTTCGGCGCGCCGATTAATACCGGTAATGGTCGGTCTTGTACGGACCGTCCTTCGCCACACCGATGTAATTGGCCTGCTCTTCGGTCAATTGCGTCAACTGGGCGTTCAGCGTCTTCAGCTGTAGCCGTGCAACTTTCTCGTCGAGCGCCTTTGGCAGGATGTACACGCCGAGCGGATACTTGGCGGTGTTGCTGTAGAGCTCGATCTGCGCCAGCGTTTGGTTGGCAAACGACGAGCTCATGACGTAGCTCGGGTGTCCAGTGCCGCAACCCAAATTCACCAAGCGGCCCTCGGCCAACAAGATGATGCGCTTGTTATCCGGGAAGATGATGTGATCGACCTGCGGCTTGATGTTTTCCCATTTGTACTGCTTCAGCGCCGCAATTTCGATCTCGTTGTCGAAGTGACCGATGTTGCACACGATCGCATTGTTCTTCATGCGCTTCATGTGTTCATGAGTGATGACATTGAAGTTGCCGGTGGCGCTCACGAAAATGTCGGCCTTGTCGGCCGCATATTCCATCGTCACGACGCGATAGCCTTCCATTGCCGCCTGCAGTGCGCAGATAGGATCGATTTCGGTGACCCACACCTGTGCTTGCAAACCGCGCAGCGCTTGCGCCGAGCCCTTGCCGACTTCGCCGAAGCCGGCAACGACAGCGACCTTACCAGCGACCATCACGTCGGTGGCGCGTTTGATACCGTCGACCAGTGATTCACGACAACCGTAGATGTTGTCGAACTTCGACTTCGTCACCGAGTCGTTGACGTTGATTGCCGGGAATAACAAACGACCTTCTTTGTGCATCTGGTACAACCGATGCACGCCGGTCGTCGTCTCTTCGGTGACACCCTTCACTTCTTTCGCCATCGTCGAATACCAATTCGGTTTCGACGCCAGCGTCCGCTTAATCGAGGCGAACAAGCACTTCTCTTCTTCGCTGCCCGGCTTGGCCAATACCGATTGATCTTTCTCGGCCTTGATGCCCAGATGCAGCAACAACGTGGCATCGCCGCCGTCGTCGAGGATCATGTTCGGGCCTTGGCTGTCGCCGAACTCGAAGATGCGGTGGGTGTAATCCCAATACTCGTCGAGCGTTTCGCCCTTGTAAGCAAACACCGGCGTGCCGCTGGCAGCGATGGCCGCGGCGGCATGATCTTGGGTGGAGAAAATATTGCACGAGGCCCAGCGCACTTCCGCACCGAGCGCTTTCAGCGTTTCAATCAGCACCGCGGTCTGGATCGTCATGTGCAACGAACCGGTGACGCGCGCGCCCTTGAGCGGTTGCTTCTTGGCGTATTCCTCGCGGATCGCCATCAACGCCGGCATCTCGCTTTCGGCGATACGGATTTCTTTGCGGCCCCAATCGGCCAACGACAGGTCAGCAACTTTGTAGTCTTCGAACTTCTGATTAACGATAGCGTTCACTGCTAGCTCCTCATATAAATGAATGAGCGAGCGCCGTTGCGATTGAACCGACTGCCCACCGAGCCTGACAGGAGAGGATCCTGCTGCAACGCTCCTCGGTGGGCCGCGGCCGCCGCACTGTGCGGCGGTGTCCTGCTGATTGTTATGCGCTAATGGCGGCCCGTGCCTTTAAACCGGCAGCGTCGCGCAGCGCGGCAGCTTTGTCGGTGCGCTCCCACGTGAATGCCGCTTCGGTCCGGCCGAAGTGGCCGTAAGCAGCGGTTGCCTGATAGATCGGTCGTAGCAGATCGAGCATTTGTACGATGCCCTTCGGCCGTAAGTCGAAGTGCGCGCGCACCAGCTCGACGATGCGGCTGTCGGGGATGGCGCCGGTGCCGAAAGTGTCGACATGGATCGATACCGGCTTGGCAATACCGATGGCATAAGCGATTTGGATTTCGCAACGCTCGGCCAGGCCGGCAGCGACGATATTTTTCGCGACATAGCGACCGGCATAAGCGGCCGAACGGTCGACCTTCGACGGATCCTTACCGGAGAACGCGCCGCCGCCATGACGGGCATAGCCGCCGTAGGTGTCGACGATAATCTTACGGCCAGTAACGCCGGCGTCGCCGACGGGGCCACCGATAACGAAGTTGCCGGTCGGGTTAATGAAGTACTTGGTGTCCTTGTTGAGCCATTCTTTCGGCAACACCGGTTTCACCACTTCTTCGATGATCGCTTCTTTGAGCGTTTCGTACTTAATATCTGGCGCGTGTTGCGTCGACAGTACGACGGCATCGATGCCAGCTGGCTTACCATCGACGTACTTCACCGTCACTTGCGACTTCGCATCGGGACGCAGCCACTTGAGCTTGCCGTTGTGGCGCAGCTCCGACTGGCGCTTGACCAGGCGGTGTGACAGCGTGATCGGCATCGGCATCAGCACGTCGGTTTCATTCGTGGCATAACCGAACATCAAGCCTTGGTCGCCGGCGCCTTGCTCGAGATCGAGGCCCGTGCCTTCGTCCACGCCTTGAGCGATGTCGGACGATTGCTTGCCAATGACGGCGAGCACGGTTGCCGTTTCCGGGTCGAAACCCATCTCGCTGGTGTAACCGATGCGCTTAATGACATCGCGCACGACGCGATCGAAATCAACGACGACATTCGTCGTGATTTCACCGCCGAGGACGACGAGGTTGTTCTTAACGAGTGTTTCGCAGGCAACGCGTGCGTGTGGTTCTTTAGCGATGATAGTGTCGAGCACCGCATCGGAAATTTGATCGCACACCTTATCCGGGTGCCCTTCGGAAACAGATTCCGAAGTAAAGAGGTAGGTATCAGCCATTAATGGGACTCCGCCAAATAGTTGTTCGCCGAGAAGGCGGGCAGTCTAGCAAGAAGTATTTTGCAACGCAGCCGTCTCCTGACTACGACGGGCTTCGGGCATACTTACGGCATGACTATATGTTTTGGCCGGTTTAGCCCTGTTTTTTCCACGGATTAGACACCGATGCACCGCCAGGGGCGACGCTAGTTAACGTGAATTCTGTTATCCGCAAAACCGCCGCTGGCCGTGCGATCGCGTTTCATCGCCTCCGTTTACGTCGCGCCCACTTCGCGCCGCGTCACTGGGGCATGTGGCTGGTCGTGTTATTTCTCGGGGGGATCGCGTTATTGCCGCTGATAGTCTCGCGCGCACTTGGCGCGCTGTTCGGTTGGCTGATGTACCTGGCGAACGCCAAGCGCCGGCGTATCGCCCGCGTCAATTTGCGTTTGTGCTTTCCCGAAAAATCCGAGCGTCAGCGCCGACGCCTGTTGCGCCGGCACTACCGCGTTTACGGCCAGAGCTTTACCGATCTCGGTCATTTAGCCTGGAATTCGCGTAAGCGACTGAAACGCATGGTGCGCTTTCGTGGGATTCAGCATTACCGGGATCAGCTTCGCCAAGGACGCCACGTTATTCTGTTAGTTCCGCACTGCGTCGGTATGAATTTAGGCGGCGCAGTGTTGTCGGCCGAGCATGCGACGTTCTCGATGTACAAGCCGCAACGCAATGCCGTCGTCAATTGGTTCATCAATCGCGGCCGCATGCGGTTTGGCGCTGAGTTGTTGGGGCGTCAGCAGGGCTTACGGCCAGTCGTGCACGGTTTGCAGCAGGGGCGCGTTTTTTACTATCTGCCGGATGAAGATTTCGGTCCCAAGCACTCGGTGTTCGCACCGTTTTTCGGGGTATCGACCGCCACCTTACCGACATTAGGCCGGCTGACGGGCATGACCGATGCCGTCGTGATTCCTTGCTTCGCACGGTTGTTGCCGTGGGGGCGTGGCTATGAGGTGGTGCTTTATCCGCCGCTCGCCGACTTCCCGACCGGTAACGCGCTCGAAGATGCGACGCACATGAACCAGGCGCTCGAAGTAGGCATTCGGGCGATGCCCGAGCAGTACTTGTGGACATTCAAACTTTTCAAAACCCGCCCAAAAGGGGCGCCCTCGCCCTATGGCTAACACTGAAGTGGGTGATAACTTCGTCCATCCTCGCTATTGGCTAAGCTGGATCGGCATCGGCTGCTTGTTTCTGTTGAGTCGTTTGCCGCTGCCGTTGCTCGCCGGGCTTGGTTCCACTATCGGTTGGCTCGCCTATGGCTTGGGTATCCGCCGCCGAGTCGCGCGGCGCAACATCTCGCGTTGTTTTCCAGAGTTATCCGCTAAGCAGCACGAGGCGCTCGTCCGCGCGCACTACCGAGGTTTCGGTCAGGCGCTTTTTGACGCGGGCATTGCTTGGTGGGGTTCGCCGGCGCGACTGCGTCGGCTGGTCGGCGTCCGCGGTCGCGAACATTACGACACCGCGCTTGCCGCCGGCCGCAACGTGATTTTACTGGCACCCCATTTTCTTGGGCTCGAGCTCGGCGGCATGCGTGTTAGCCAGGAGCGGCCGATCGTGACCGTGTTCCGTCATCCGAAAAGCAGACTCATCAGCGCGCTCATGTATCGCGCCCGTCAACGTCACGGCGCGGTGCTGATCGAGCACAACAAGCCGTTGACCACGCTCATTCGCCAAGTGAAAGCCGGAAAGCCACTTTATTATTTGCCTGATCAAGACGCCGGCCGGCGCAACTCCGTGTTCGCGCCATTTTTTGGTATTCCCACCGCCACCTTCGCCGTGCTCGGCCGGCTGGCGGCATTAGCCGATGCAGTGGTGATTCCGTGTTGGACTCGGCAACTGCCGTGGGGCAAGGGTTACGAAGTTGTCTTCGAAGCGCCGCTCACCGATTTTCCGAGCGGCGATCCGCAACAAGATACGATGCGCATGAATGCCGCGGTCGAACACACGGTGCGACAAGCGCCGTCGCAGTATTTTTGGTTGCACAAACGCTTTAAAACGCGACCAGAGGGCGAGCCGAAATTTTATTGAGCGATCTATCGATCACTCTTTGATCGATTTCGGATTGATGCCGAGATTCTTCAGCTTGCGATACAGATGCGTACGCTCCATCTCCGACAGCCGCGCAACCTCGGCGACGTTACCATGTGTGCGCGTCAAATGATGTTCGAGATAGGCCTTCTCAAATTGATCGCGCGCCGTGCGTAGCGGCAAATTGAACAACGCATACGGCAGCGCATCGTTGTCCGCGCGCGGCGGTCCGCCCAACGCTTGCTCGACTTCGGTTTCGACGACTTCGTCGCCACGGTTCAAGATCAGCAAACGCTGCACGACGTTCATCAGCTCGCGAATGTTGCCGGGCCACGGATAATTGCGCAGCGCGTTCAATGCGCCGGTGGTGAAACGGCGGTAGGCCAAACGTTGGCTATCGACTAACCAATCGAGGTAGACGTTCACCAAGTCAGGCACGTCCTCGCGATGATCGCGCAACGGTGGAATGCGTAACGGCACGACATTGAGTCGATAGTACAAATCTTCGCGGAAACGACCGTCGGCAACCGCATCAGGCAGTGACGGATCGCTGATGGCAATGATGCGTGCTTGCATCGGCAACGGCTCGCGACCGCCGACGCGCATGAAGCGCTTCTCTTGCAACGCATGCAACAGCTGCAATTGTGTCGCCGACGTCAGCTCGCCGATGTCGTTCAGCACCAGCGTGCCGTCAGCCGCCTGCTCGAAGCTGCCAGCGCTGATGTTGTCGTTCTGTTCGGCGCCGAACAATTTGATGGCGACGTTGGCAGCGGCGACGGCGCCGAGGCTGACTTCAATCAGCGGTTGGTTTTGGCGCGCGCTGTGTAGATGCAGATAGCGCGCTGCCATGATGCGGCCGCTGCCCGGCTCGCCGAGAATCAACGCCCAAGTATCGGCGGCGGCGACCGCCTGCAGATCCTTGCGCAACTGCTGCATCACCACGCTCTTACCGACTAAAAAAGTATCCGGCTCGGCGGCGCGTTTGAGTTGCAAGTTCTCACGCCGCAAGCGCTCGGCAGCGAGTACGTGTTCGACCGTCACTAACAACTTGCCCATCGACACCGGTTTTTCGATGAAGTCGTAGGCACCGAGACGTGTCGCTTCGACCGCGGTCTCGACCGTGCCGTGACCCGACATCATCACTACCGGTACTTCCGGTCGGCCGCCGGCGCACCATTCTTTCAACAAGGTGATGCCGTCGGTACCCGGCATCCAAATGTCGAGCAACACCATATCGGGTCGTTGCTTACGATAAAGCTCGCGCGCGAGGTCGGCGTTCGCGGCTGTCGCCACGCGGTAATGTTCGTCTTCTAAAATCTCGCGCACGAGCCGACAAATTTCCGGTTCGTCGTCGACGATGAGGATATAGCCTGAATTCATCTGTTGTGTTCTCCGCGTACACGCGGCAGCGCCGCCACCAAGGTTGCGCTATCTCGCTCGCGTGCTGTACCCCCTACGGGTAACCGGATCGTGATGCCGGCGCCGCCGGCTTGCAAGTTCTCCGCGAAGATACTGCCGCTGTGTTCCTCGATGATACGCTTGACGACGGCCAAGCCGAGCCCTGTGCCCTTGCTCTTACTGGTGATATAAGGCTCAAACAGCCGTTCCATTAGCTCTGGCGGAAAGCCCGGGCCGTTGTCGCGCATACTCAGCTCCACGAATTGTTGTGTGCCCTCGCTGAGCACGCGAGTACCGATTCGCAGTAGCGGTTTGGTTTGTTGAGTGAGTGCGTCGCGCGCGTTGAGTAACAAATTGTGCAGCACTTGGCGCAGCCGGCCGGGGTCGGCGACGATCGGCGGCAGATCGGTCAGCTCCAAACGCAGCGTTACTTGGCTCGCTTCTGCATGACCCTCGGCGGCGCGCAGCTGCACCGTGTCGTTGCTGCTCGGACCGCGCTCGGCGCGATAGAGCTCGACGACATCGCGAATCAAGTCGTTCAAATGAATCGGCTTCGTTTGAATCTGACTTGGGCGTGCGTACTCGGCGAAGGCGTTGACCTGGGTCTTCAACGATTCGACTTGCTCGACGATCGTGTGCGTTGCGCGATCGAGCGTCGCCCGTTCTTCTTCCGGCAACATGCGCAAATATTTATGGCGAATGCGCTCGGCCGACAGTTGAATCGGCGTCAACGGATTTTTAATTTCGTGCGCCATGCGCCGCGCGACCTCACCCCAGGCGGCGGCGCGTTGTGCTTGGATCAACGCGGTGACATCGTCGAACACGATGACGTAGCCGCCCAATCGTCCTTTCAATCCCGGCAACAAGGTGCCGCGCAAAATCAGCGCGCGCCGCGTGCTCGGCGTTATCAACGCCACTTCCACTTGCCACTCACGGCGACCGGCGCTGACGGCGTTGTCGACTGCCTCGGTGAACGGCTTCAAGTGCTCGTAAGTTTCGCCCAACCAAGACAGCGGCCGGCCGTTACCGGCGCTGATATCGGCTTCCAGTACCTGCACCGCCGACGCGTTGTGCGCACGCAGGATGTGCCGGTGATCGACCGATAACACACCGGACGATAAGTGCGTCAGGATCGTTTGTAGATAGGTGCGTTGCAGCTCGGCTTCGCGTTGGCTGCGCTTTAGCTGCGACTGCGCGCGCGATCTGGCGTGTCATCTCGTTGAACGACTCGACCAAAATTCCGATCTCGTCGTGGCTCGGCACCGGAATACGTTTTTTGTAATCGCCGAGCGCGACCGCGCGCGTGCCTTCGGCGAGTTCGCGGATCGGTTCGACCACGCGCCGCGCCGAGAAGATCGCCGCCCACACCGCAATCAACATAGTGAGCAACGCGACCAGCGACAGCGTCAACGTAAAACTAAACTTGAGTGGCCCACGCAAATACACCAGCTTTTCGTACTCGGCGTACGCCGTTTGCACGCTTTCGCCGAGCTTGCCGTAGCGCGATGGCACTGCTTGCAACACTTGTAGTACCCGGATCGGCGCGTTGATATCGGGTGAGTACACCGGCACGACCACACGTAGCCGCAGACCGGTGCTGCCGCTGGCATCGACGTTGGCATACGTCTGACCTTGGCGAATGCGGGCAACGATCGTTTCGTCCGGCCGATCCGGCAACAGATCGCCGATCTCCGGACCTTCCTGGCTGCTGGCGGCGATGATGCGTCCGTCTTGTGCGAACAGCGTTGCCTCGATCACGCCATGCGCTTCGCGCAGCGAGTTGAGCGTCGAGAGTGTCGTCGCCTCGCTGGTGTTCTCGAGCTCCGCCGCCATTTCGTTGGCGGTCTTGATCAGCTCTTGCTTGATCGTGTCGAGCGACGCGCGTCCAAGCGCGAGCGCATCGTCGAGCGCGCGTTCGATCTTCACGTCGAACCAGTTGTCGATGCCGCGGTGCAGGGTTTGGATCGAGAAGAAGAACACCATCGATACTGGCGCGACGGCGAGCGCGACGAACATCAGCAGCAGCCGTATCGTCAGTCGCGAGCCCATCACGCGCGCCCGATGCTGCACGATCAAGTAATAGAGATTGATGATGATGAGTGCCGACAACAGCACGATGCCGAGCACGTTGACGGCGAGCAGTATCGGATACATGCGGCCGAAGATCGCCGAGTCCTGGGCGGCGGCGTTCATCATCAACAGCGACGCCAACAGCAGCACCGACAGCGTCGTCAGCGGCACAATGCCGGTGAGATATTTTTTTAGCGCTGCAACGGCCACGTCGTCCAGCCGCTATTGAGGTCCCACGCCCGCGAGGTGTATGCCACCGGCCGTAACAACGGTGGTAGTGCCTCGAGATCGAGCGCTGTGCGCACGCCGACGCGGTAGTCGTGTTGGGGCACGAGCGTGGCATTCAACGGCAGCACTTCGTCGATCGTACCGATGTGACGTAACGCTTCCGCCAACGAGCTGTAGGCATCGCGGTTGTGCGGTCGGTTCACTTCGCTACCGACGAGATATTGGCCGGACAACGCGTGGTAATGCAGCTGTCGTCGCAGTCGCCAGTTTTCCAGTGTTTGGTTCCACAGCCAGGCGCGATAACGATAGAGCCGCACATCGAACACGAACTCCATCGTGATGCCGTTGGCAATCGCCTCTTTTACCTCGGGGGTTAATTCGAGATCGACGTTGCCGGTGAGCTGTAACGACTGGCTGACCATGCGTGCCTGCATCGTATCGACATGGAAGTCGTCGTCACTGGCGAGGGCGGTGCCGCAGAGCAGAATAGCGGCACAACCGAGGCGCAGAAACGAGCGGCGCATGGGCATTAAGCGCTCACGTTTTGCGTAGGCCGGCATAGTAGAACCCATCCATTTCATCCTCGCCCGGCAATAGTTGTCGTTCCGCGCTATCGCTCTCGCCGGAAACCAATGCCTCGCTGACAGCGTCGGGGTGGCGCTGCATGAAGTCCTGAATTAATCGTTCGTTCTCGGCGCGCAACAACGAGCAGGTTACATACAACAGCTTACCGCCAGGTTTGAGGCAGGGCCACACGCCGTCGAGGATGCGTGCCTGGGTATCCGTCAGTTGCGCCAGTTCGTCCGCTTGCCGGCGTACCTTTATATCTGGATGGCGCCGCACGACACCGGTGGCGGAACACGGAGCGTCGACCAAAATGCGATCGTACGGTGTGCCGTCCCACCATGCCGATGGCTCGACGGCGTCGCCGACCAATGTGCGCGCGTTGAGCTGCAATCGCGCTAGGCCGGCGCGCAACCGTTCGACGCGATCGGCGTCGACGTCGAGTGCCGTGAGTTCCGCGATTGCCGGTGTACGTTCGAGAATGTGCGCGCTTTTGCCGCCGGGTGCGGCGCAGGCATCAAGCACGCGTTCGCCGGGTTGCGCGTCGAGCCAAATGGCGGCGAGTTGCGCCGCGGCATCCTGCACCGACACGAGCCCGGCACTGAAGCCGGGTAATTTTTCGACTGGCACTGGCGTTTCCACGACCAACGCCGATTCCACCCAGGGATGCGCGTGCGCCGCCAATCCTTGTGCCGTCAGTTGCGCCAGGTAATCGGCACGCGTCGTACGCTGCGTATTCACACGCAACGTCAACGGTGGGCGTTCGTTGTTGGCGTCGAGAATACGTTGCCAAGTCTGCGGATGGTCTTGCCGCACGGCGGCGATCAACCATGCCGGATGGCTGTAGCGCAGGTTGTCGTTGGTGGCGATCGTTTCCTCGATGCGGGCTGACTCGCGCAGCGCAGCGCGTAAGCAAGCATTGATTAATCCCTTGGCCCAACCCTTATTGAGTACTTCGGTGGCGCCGACAGTAACGTCGACGGCGGCGTGGTTAGCCACACGCATGTGGCGCAGTTGATAGAGCCCGATCAGAAGTAGGGCGTGAATATCGGCATCTTTGGATTTAAGTGGTCGTGTGAGAAAAAGCTTGGCGATGCCGGAAAGCCGGTGATACCAACGCAGTGTGCCGTAAGCCAACTCTTGGATTAGCGCGGCGTCTTCGCTGCGGCATTGCGCGCGTTGTTCTTCGAGCGCGCGATCGAGGTAACGTCCGGCAACGACTTGAGCGACCACTTGGGCCGCCGCCGCGCGCGCTTGAGCAGCGTTAGTGGTTGAAGTCACGAGCCGAGACGGTCGCCGACGTTGAGCCGCACGCCGTTCAAAAAATCGCGCGCCGGCAGTGTCCGTCCGCCGGCGGCCTGCAATTGTGTCAGTGCCAACACACCGTCGCCGGTTTGTACCAGCACGCCGTTGGCGTCGGCGGCGACAATCGTTCCGGCGGCGGCATTCCCGGCGCGCGCGGTAATCGTGCCGACGTCCCACAAACGCAATACGTTGCCATGCAATGTCGTGCTCGCGACCGGCCGCGGATTGAGCGCGCGAATTTTGCGATGCAGTACCGGCGCCGGCTGCGACCAATCGATTATTGCTTCGCTTTTTTGCAGCTTAGCGGCGTAACACGCTCGTTGATCCTCTTGGATTTCCGGCGTCAGCCGATCGAGCCGCGGCAACGCCGCCGTCATCATTTCCGCGCCCAGTGCGGCCAATCGTTGCTCAAGCCGCTCGGCCGTATCGGTATCGTCGATCGGTACCCGTTGTTGCAGCAGCATCGGTCCGGTATCGAGACCGGCCGCCATTTGCATGAGAGTGATACCGGTTTCGCGATCGCCGGCCTCGATCGCCCGCGCCACCGGCGCCGCACCGCGCCAGCGCGGGAGCAACGAGGCGTGCACATTGAGACAGCCATTGCGCGGAATCGACAACACCGCTGGCGGCAGCAACAACCCATAAGCGACCACAATCATTACCTCCGGTGCGAGCGCCGCCAGCGTGGTCTGTTCTTCGTCCGCGCGCAGGTTGAGGGGCTGGCGTACCGGCAATTGATGGTCCAGGGCGTATTGCTTAATGGGGCTCGGCGTCAGCTTGCGACCGCGGCCGGCCGGCCGATCCGGCTGGGTATAGACGGCAACGACCGTGTGGCCGGCGGTGTGCAGGGCGCTGAGCGTCGGCAGGGCAAACGCCGGAGTGCCGGCGAAAACAAGGCGCATTTACATTGCTAACCGCTGGTGCTTTTCGAGCTTTTTGCGGATCCGCTGCTGCTTCAGCTTCGACAAATGATCGACGAACACTTTGCCATCTAAATGGTCGATTTCGTGCTGAATACAGGTAGCGAGCAAACCACTGGCCTCGGTCTCGAACGGCCGTCCGTCGCGATCGAGTGCCCGCACGCGCACATGCCCGGCACGTGCTACCGACTCGAAAATCCCGGGTACTGACAGGCAGCCCTCCTCCATGACCTGTTCGCCTTCGCTGAAATAGATCTCTGGGTTAACGAATATCTGGAGTTGATCGCGCGTCTCCGATAGATCGATCACGACCACCCGCTGAGTCACGCTGACTTGCGTCGCGGCCAAGCCGATACCCGGCGCGTGATACATGGTCTCCGCCATGTCGTCGATCAGCGTACGGATTTCGGCGGTGACTTCGCCGACCGGCTCGGCCGTCCGCCGCAGCAGCGGGTCGGGAAAATGCAAAATTTGGCGCAACATGATGAAAAAACTCTGCTCTACCCATCAATAGAAACGGGATGAATAATCGGCTTCGATGCCACTGAATCGCAACAACTTTGACGGCAGCGCCGGTTTGGCGTTCCGAGAAACCATGAACTACACTCAGGCCAAGATTATACCAACTAGGGAGCAACCGCCCCGTGCGCGCTCAGCGGCCCCGTCATTTTTTTAATGTACTTATCATAATATTGTTCGCTCTCCTTCCGGCACTGTCGTCCGCGGATGATGTGCAGATTAAGCCGGATCATCCCGAGCGCTACATCGTCGTCAAAGGCGATACCTTGTGGGACATCGCCTCGCGCTTTCTCAAGACGCCGTGGCTTTGGCCGCGCATCTGGAAGATCAACGAATCGATCAAGAACCCCCATTTGATTTACCCCGGCGACGTCATTCTGTTGCGCTATGTCGATGGCAAGCCGGAATTGACGGTGCTGCGCAACGAAAAGCTGCCGGCCAACGATGCCGTTCCTGAGGAAACAGCGCCGGGCACCGTCGGCGAAGAAACGCCTACACCCGCCGCTGGCGTCCCGCCGCATCCGACGTTGGCGACCGTCAAAATCGATCCAAAAATTTACAACGAGTCGCTCGATAGCGCTATTCCGACGATTTCACCGGAGATCATCGTTCCGTTCTTGAGCAAACCGCTAGTGGTGGGCCCGAAGGAGCTGGAGCAGGCGGGTTATGTGACTACTGGCCTTGACGATCGCATTGCGCTCGGTAATGGCAGTGAATTCTACGCGCGGGGTCTGGGTAATACGGAGGCGGAATATTTCCACATTTTCCGCAAGGGCCCGGCCCTTAAAAACCCCGATAGCGGCGAAGTGCTGGCCTACGAGGCGACTTACCTTGGCGATGCTCAACGGCTGGAAAACGGCGATCCAACCAAGCTGGTCGTGACCTCGGCGACGCAAGAGATTTTGCCGACCGATCGGTTGATGGCGGCGCCGCAACGGGCATCATTGCCGTATTACTTCCCACATGCCCCAAGCGGCCAAGTAAAAGGTCGAGTCATCTCGGCGCTAAACGCGGTCGCCGAAATTGGTTCGCATTCCATCGTTGCGCTGAGTGTCGGCCAACGTGAAGGCGTCGAAGACGGCCATGTCTTGCGCGTGTTGCGCCACGTCGGCACGCATAAGGACCCGGTTACGCGTAAGACGTACAAGCTGCCCGACGAGGAATCAGCGCTGGTGCTGGTGTTCCGTACTTTCGAGAAGGTCAGTTACGGTTTGATACTGGACGCGACCCGACCCGTGCATATTGGCGATACCGTTTCTACGCCCTAACCGCCGTTTCATTCCCGCTCGAGTTGCGGGATCATCGGATGCTAATGAATCCGATAGACCCGCAACTCCAATCTTGTTGGCTCGCCTTCGCGCGACTCCCGGGCCTTGGTCCGCACGGGCGCCGGGTGTTGCTTGATCATTTTACTTCGGCCGATACGATTTTCGCCGCGTCGCGCACGCAGCTTAAAGAGGTATTCGCTACCACTGACTTCGATGAAGGCGCACGTTGCGACCCCGCGCGTGCCATTGCTGCTATTTTGAACGGCCCGGATCCTGCCGCCGTCAGCGCCGATCTCGCTTGGCTCGCCGAAGATCAACACCACCTCGTCTGTTGGACCGATGCCGACTATCCGTCGTTGTTACGCGAAATCGCCGATCCGCCGATGGTGCTTTATGCGCACGGCGATCGGTCATGGCTCGCGCAACCGCAGCTCGCGGTCGTCGGTAGTCGCAATCCAACGCCGCTTGGGTGCCAAAACGCCGTCGCCTTCGCCGGCGCACTCGCGCATGCCGGCCTCGTCGTTACCAGCGGCCTCGCACTCGGTATCGATGCAGCCGCCCATCGCGGTGCGCTTGATGCCAATGGCGCGACCATCGCCGTGGCCGGCACCGGCCTCGACAGAATTTATCCGGCGCGCAATCGAGCGCTGGCGCACGACATCGTTAAACGCGGCGCGATTATTTCCGAATTCGCCATCGGCACGACCGCGCGCGCCGAGAATTTCCCAAGGCGCAATCGTATTATCAGTGGCTTGAGTCTCGGCGTGCTGGTGATCGAAGCCGCCGTGCATAGTGGATCCTTGATCACAGCACGATTGGCTGGCGAGCAAGGGCGCGAAGTATTCGCCTTGCCCGGTTCGATTCATTCACCCCTGGCGCGCGGTTGCCATCAGTTGATTCGTCAAGGCGCGAAGTTGGTCGAGACCGCACAGCATGTGCTCGAAGAACTGCGGCCGCTGGCACAGTTCGCGGCGACCGGTGCGGCCGTGGCCAAGACCAACGCATCCGAGCCGTTGGCGCTTGCGCCGGTTGAGTCGAAATTGCTCGATTGCATCGGTTTCGACCCCATGCATATGGATGCTGTGATCGACCGCAGTGGATTGACGGCCGATACCGTTTCCTCCATCCTGTTGCAACTTGAGCTGCGCGGATTGGTGTTGGTAGGGCCTGCCGGATACCAGCGCGCACCCAACGCCTTATAGGCTGCAAGCGGGAGATGATGAAAGAAACTGTTTTCGATGTACTGTTGTACCTCTTCGAGAATTACATGCACGAAGGCCCGGAATTTAATCCCGATCAAAAACAATTAGCGCTCGAGCTGGTCGAGGCGGGGTTCCAGCGCGGTGAAATCCGCAAGGCAATTCGTTGGCTCGAAGGGTTATCAGCACAGCGCAAAGACACCGCTACTGAAGCATTGGCCGGTAGTCCTACCGCTATTCGTCACTACGTCAGCGCCGAGTGTCGTAAGCTCGGCGTGGAATGTCGCGGCTTTTTGCAGCTGATGGAGTATAACGGCGCGCTTAGCCCACACCTGCGTGAGCTTGTGATCGAACGCGCCATGGCGCTCGATTTAGAAGAGATCACCCTCGAGCAATTGAAGTGGATCGTGTTGATGGTCGTCGGCAATCAACCCGGCCAGGAGCAGGCTCATTCGTTACTCGAAGATTTGGTTTTCGAAGCCATGTCGGACCAGTTGCACTGAGATCGTTGAAAAAGTCTGTCCGGCGTCTTTTTAACTCACGAGCCGCGGTACATATCGCGTCTCGCCCCGAAATTCAAATACTTTAGTGTTTAAAATTTCGTGCGACACCTCTTTTTGCCGCCTTAGTTCCATCACCTCGACTTGACAAGCCCTGGCGTCTATCGTCAACAATGCCGGCGGTTTCGCTCGTGGCGCCAGCCGTAGGGCTTTTTTATTTGTCGGTAACCCACGAGCATCGATCCATCGATTGCTACTGAAAGAGCGGACGGTAGATGTCAAAAAATCTGATCGTTGTTGAATCGCCGGCAAAGGCGAAGACCATGGCCAAATATTTGGGCAAGGAATTCGCTGCGCTTGCTTCGTACGGACACGTGCGCGATCTCATCCCGAAGCAAGGGGCGGTCGATACCGAAAACTCGTTCGCCATGAAGTACGACCTGCTCGAGAAAAATAAAAAGCACGTCGATTCTATCGCCAAGGCGATGAAGGACGCGAAAGCGCTCTATCTCGCGACCGACCCTGATCGCGAAGGCGAAGCGATCTCGTGGCATCTCTATGAAATTCTGAAAGAGCGCGGCCTCATCGACGGCAAGCCGGTGCATCGCGTCGAGTTCTACGAAATCACCAAGACCGCGATTCAGGCGGCGATCAAAAATCCGCGCGCGCTTTCCATAAATCTGATCAACGCCCAGCAAGCGCGGCGTGCACTCGATTACCTCGTCGGTTTCAATCTGTCGCCGTTACTGTGGAAAAAAGTGCGGCGCGGTCTTTCCGCTGGACGTGTGCAGAGCCCGGCGCTGCGGTTGATCGTCGAACGCGAAGAAGAGATCGAGCGCTTCGTGCCGCGTGAGTACTGGTCGATCGAATCTGATTTATTTGCCCACAGCAAAGGCTTTACCGGCCGGTTAACGCACTTCGCCGGCGAGAAACTCGATCAATTCTCGGTTGGTAACGGCACGCGCGCCGATGAAGTCGAAGCCACATTGCTCGCTGCCGCCCAAGGAAAGTTGCGCGTCGCCTCGGTTGAGAAAAAGCAGCGCCGCCGTAATCCATCGCCACCGTTCACGACCTCGACCTTGCAACAGGAATCGGCGCGTAAACTCGGTTATTCCGCCAGCCGCACCATGCGCTTAGCGCAACAGCTGTATGAAGGTTTCGAAATCGGCGGCGAAGTCGTCGGTCTGATCAGCTACATGCGTACCGACTCGGTCAACCTCGCCGCCGAAGCGGTCGCCGAGATCCGCGAAGTGATTACGGCGCGCTATGGCGCCGACAATTTGCCGGACGAGCCGCAGGTTTACAAAAGCAAATCGAAGAACGCGCAAGAAGCGCACGAAGCGATTCGACCGACAGCATCGGCGCGTGCGCCGGAAACGGTGAAAGAATTTTTGAAGCCGGAACAGTTGCGGCTGTACGAGCTCATCTGGAAACGTACGGTTGCGTGCCAAATGATTCCGGCGCTGCTCGACACCGTTTCGGTCGATCTCGAAGCGAACCCCGGCAACGTGTTCCGCGCCAACGGTTCGCACGTGGTGAAGCCCGGGTTCATGGCGGTCTATCAAGAAGGCAGCGACGACGCGTTGCCGGAAGACGAAGACGAAAAAATATTGCCGCCGCTCGAACAGGACCAAATGGTCGAGCTGAAACAAATCCGCAAAGAGCAGCACTTCACCGAGCCGCCGCCGCGCTTCAGCGAAGCGAGTTTGGTCAAGGCGCTCGAAGCCTACGGTATCGGCCGGCCATCGACGTACGCGTCGATCATCGACACATTGCAACGACGCGAGTACGTCAACCTCGACAAACGCCGGTTCACGCCGACCGACGTCGGTCGCGTGGTCAATAAATTTTTGTCCGAGCATTTCATGAAGTACGTCGACTACGATTTCACGGCGCGCATGGAGGACGACCTCGACGCGATTTCACGCGGCGAGAAGGAATGGCGGCCGGTGCTCAAAGAATTTTGGGGCGACTTCAAAGTGCAAGTGGCGGAGAAAGAAAACGTGGAGCGACCCGGCGTCGAGATGCTGACCGAGAATTGTCCAAAGTGCAGCAAGCAATTGGCCAAGCGTCTCGGTCGTAACGGTTACTTTATCGGCTGCACCGGTTATCCCGAGTGCGATTACACACGCAACGTCGACGACGCGGCCGGCGCGAGCAACGAGCCCGAGATCGTCGAGGGTCGCAACTGCCCGAAGTGCACATCGAATTTGATCATCAAGCGCGGTCGCTACGGCAAGTTCATCGGTTGCAGCAATTATCCGAATTGCAAGCACATGGAGCCGCTCGAGAAGCCGACCGACATGGGCGTCGTTTGCCCCGAGTGCAAACAGGGCAGCATGCTTAAGCGCAAATCGCGCTACGGAAAAATTTTCTATTCGTGCGAGCGTTATCCGGATTGCAAATACGCCGTCTGGAATCCGCCGATCAACGAGCCGTGCCCGAAATGCGCGCATCCGATCTTGACCATCAAGGTCACGAAACGCCGCGGTACCGAGAAGGCGTGTCCGAAGAAGGAGTGCGGTTTCGTTGAGGCTTACGACGGACCGATGCCCGATGGTGCCCCCCCGACCTAAATAGTCGCGTAGCGCACCTGATCTCTCTCTCCCCTCGCGAGAGAGGGCAAGGGGAGAGGGGGCGCAAACGATCGACGGCTGTATCGACACGCGCTGCGTAACGCAGCACGATAGCGAGCGAAGCCTTGTTAAAGAATTTAGCCCGTCATGCCTACAGCAATTTCGTCGATCCTCCGTTTCCGGCGCGTCATCGCACTGACGCTGTTGTCGCTATCGCTGGCTTCTTGCTTCCACGTTCCACCGCCACCCGGTCCGGGTCCGGTGGTCGCTTGGTCCGAGCTCCCCGGTTGGTCGCAAGCCACGCTCGCACCGGCATGGCCGGCGCTGTTGCAGTCGTGCCTTAAGCTCCCGCAACGCGATCCGTCGTGGCAGCGCCTTTGCCAAGACGCCGCGCTATTGCCCGCACCCAGCGAAAGCGCCGCGCGCGTTTTTTTCGAGACGCACTTTGCGGCGCATGTGCAATACGGCGCCGCCGGCGAAACCGAGGGCCTGATCACCGGTTACTACGAACCATTGTTGAATGGCAGCCGCACGCGCAGCGAGCGGTTCCGTTATCCGTTGTACCGCGCACCCGATGATTTGCTGACGCTCGACCTCGGCGAGCTTTATCCGGAATTACGCAATCAGCGTCTGCGCGGCCGCTTAGTGGGTCGGCGGGTTGTGCCGTACTTTAGCCGGGCAGAAATCGACAACGGCTCCGCGCCGCTCGCGGGTAACGAGCTTTTGTGGGTCGACGATCCAGTGGCGCTGTTTTTCTTGCAGATCCAAGGTTCGGGCCGTGTGCTTCTGCCGACCGGTGAAACGCTCCACGTCGGCTACGCCGATCAGAACGGTCATCCCTACAAAGCCATCGGCCGCACGCTCATCGAGCGCGCTGGCCTTACGCCCGAGCAAGTGAACGCACCGAGTATTCGCGCTTGGTTAGCCGCTAATCCAGCACAGGCACAGGCGGTATTGCAGAGCAACCCAAGCTACGTCTTCTTTACCGTGCGCGAGACCGACCAGCTAGGGCCGATCGGTGCCCTCGGCGTGCCATTGCTGGCCGAACGGGCGATCGCTGTCGATCCGGCCTACGTCCCGCTGGGAGCGCCGGTATGGCTCGATACCACGCTGGCAGATACCGCGATCCCCTATCGGCAGCTCGTGTTTGCTCAGGACACCGGTGGGGCCATTCGCGGACCGGTGCGGGCCGATCTGTTCTTCGGCCATGGGGCCACCGCCGAAGACGGGGCCGGGCGCATGCGCCAGCCGGGTCGCTTATCCGTTTTATTGCCGGCCACTTCGCCGGGTTCGTAATCCATCCCTACCCGGTTCGTTGACTATGCTGAAGGAAACGAACTTGGAGGACAACATGCGTAAGTTTATAAAGATATTGCCGTGGATTGCAGTGATGGCGGTTCTGTCGGGTTGCGGCACCACCGTGATGATGACGCTTCCGTCTCAGGAAATTCGTCCGGCGCCCGCCACCAAGGCGAATGTCGTCTTCATGCGGACGTCTTTTGTCGCCGGCGCTATTAATGCCGATCTGTTCGAAGTCGTCGATGGCCGGCTCAAGTTCATCGGGGTATTACCGATGGGCAAGAAAATCGTCTATGAAACGACGCCCGGACCCAAAGTATTTATGGCCTACGGGACGGCCGCTGACTTTATGTTGGCTAATCTCTCGGGCGGAAAAACGTACTATTCGATCGTGCGGCCCAACTGGGGAAGCGGCGGGATGATACCCACGCCCATCAGAGCGGATGGCACCAGTGAATTCAATATGCAGTCAGCCGATTTCGCCAAGTGGGTTGCGGACACCACGCTCATCGGACCGAATGCGGAAGCGCAAGATTGGTTCAATAAGGAAAAGGATCGTTACCAGAAAATTTACGAGCCGTATTGGGCAACTTTCCAGAAGAAAACCGCGGCGCAGAAAATGGAGCGTACGCTTCGACCTCAGGATGGTGTATCGAAGTAACAGCACCCATCGAGTCTCACTAAACTGATTGGAAGAAATGGGGCCGTCAATCACCGGCCCCTATTCTTTTTGATGCGGTTCATTGCCGTGCTCTTTGGATTAAGAGCATCGTTTCACGAAGGTCCACGCACGGCATTTCATCCGTTGTTCAACGCCAATAGCTCATTGCCGACCAGCTGCTGCCGCCAGCCGTGCGTCAACGGTCCGCTGCGCTCGCGAATCAGCGCGAAGATCGCGCGCCGCGTGGCGATGATGCCGGGTTGGATGTTGTGGGCTTGGGCAATTTCACCGACCCGCGCCAACAGTTTGCGCGCCAGCGTCTGCTCCGCCGGCGTCGGTGGACGCGAGTCGATCCATAAACGTTCCGGCTTGGTTGAGCGCGTGGTCGCTAGCGCCGTCAGGATGTCAGTACCGAAGCTATCGACGCGTCCCGGCGTCATTTCCGGTGCGCGCGCGAGTACGGCGCTGGATTCCGGGGCAAGCCGCGCGATCTCCATCAGCGCGTTGTCCGGCACGATCCAACCGCGTGGCCGATCGAGCGTTTGCGCCGTGCGCTCGCGCCAGGCGGCCAATGCCTGCAAGCGCGGTTGCGCCTCGATATCCAGCGCGCCGCCGCCTTTTAAGCGTTGGTAAGCAAGCTCCGGATCGTTGCGATAGAGCATGACATCGGTCAAAGCGGCACACTCCTCCGCCAACCACGATAGTCGATCCAGCCGCTGCAGTTCCGCGTCGAGCGCGCGATACACGTCGCGCAGATAACGCACGTCGTCTTCGGCGTAATGCAGTTGCTCGGATGAAAGCGGCCGCGCTTCCCAATCGGTGCGCGTGTGCAGCTTCGGCAGCTTTACGCCGGTGATGGTTTCCACCAATGGCGCGTAACCGACTTGTTCCGGATGGCCGAGCAAGGCGGCGGCGATTTGCGTATCGAACAGCGGTTGCGGCACCGCTTTGCGCTGATCGTAGAGTACTTCGAGATCTTGCCGCGCGGCGTGCAGTACCTTGAGCATCGACGGATCGTAGAGCACATCGAGCAACGGCGAGAGATCGACCTTGAGCGGATCGATGCAGGCGATGATGTCGTCGGTGGCGAGTTGTAATAAACCTAGGCGCGCATAATATGTGCGTTCACGCGTGAATTCGGTATCGACCGCGATCCACGCGCTGCCGCGGATGCGCGCGCAAAAGTCGGACAGTGCTTGGGGTTCTTCGATGAGTAAGGTCACGGCGCGCAGTCTAACAAGGATGTTGCAAAAGTCCTTCCTTGGACTTTTGCAGTCATGTCGCCGCAAGTTCGCCCTTTCAATCCATGCAACCTATCGATCACACCAGACTCCTTGTTGGCAACAGGGACGTCATCTGTCGCTGCTAGATGTTTCGCTGCAATCGCCGCTGTTACAATGCGACCGCTTTTGCGGCTTTATAAAATTCGATTGCTGACAATGCGTGTCCGCGCTTTGGAATTGTAAACATGCACCTGCATATCGCCGGAATCGGTGGAACGTTCATGGCCGGTGTCGCGCTGTTGGCGCGTGCGCTCGGTCATAAAGTGACCGGCTCGGATCAAGGCTTGTATCCGCCGATGAGCACGCAGCTCGCCGAGCAAGGGATCGATGTCCGCAACGGTTACGAGCCGGCGCATTTAACGCCGACGCCGGATGTCGTTGTGATCGGTAACGCGCTATCGCGCGGCAACCCGCTGGTGGAAGCGGTGCTCGATCGCGACATTCCTTATGTCTCCGGCGCGCAATGGGTCGCCGAGCACGTGTTGCAGCATCGCTGGGTGTTGGCCGTCGCCGGCACTCACGGCAAGACCACGACCAGCTCGATGCTGGCGTGGATTCTCGAATACGCCGGGCTTCGTCCGGGGTTTCTCATCGGCGGTGTACCGGCGAATTTCGGTGTGTCGGCGCGCTTCACCGATTCGCGCTACTTCGTCATCGAAGCCGATGAGTACGACACCGCGTTCTTCGACAAGCGTTCGAAGTTCGTGCATTACCGACCGCGCACCGCCGTGCTCAATAACCTCGAGTACGACCACGCCGATATCTTTCCGGATCTCGATGCCATCAAGCGCCAGTTCCATCACTTGGTACGCATCGTCCCCGCCAGTGGTCGCCTGATCGTCAACGCTAACGACGGCAACATCGCCGATACGCTGCGCCTCGGCTGCTGGTCGCCGGTCGAACGTTTCGGTGCCGGTAGCGACTGGTCGGCGACGTTACTCGCGGCCGACGGTTCCCATTTCCGCGTGCACGCGCATGGGCGCGATGTTGGCGACGTGCGTTGGAGTTTGTATGGTGAGCATAACGTCGAGAACGCCCTGGCGGCGCTGGCGGCGGCGCACCACGCCGGCGTGCCGATCGAGCGTGGCTTGGCGGCGCTGACAGCGTTTCGTAATGCGCGCCGGCGCTTGGAGTTGCGCGGCGAAGCGAAAGGCATCTCGGTCTATGACGACTTCGCGCATCATCCGACGGCGATTCGAGTCACGTTGGCGGCATTGCGCGCCCGTATCGGCAACGGCCGGCTCATCGCGGCGCTCGAACCGCGCTCGAATACGATGAAGCTGGGCGTGCACCGCGACACCTTGGCCGAGTCGCTGGCCGGCGCCGATCGCGTGGCGCTGCTGCGGCCGACCGGTTTGTCGTGGGATATCGGTGAAGTTGCCAGTGCGCTGGGTAACCGCGGTGCGGTGTACGACAACACCAATGATTTGCTGGAAGCCCTCGTGACCGAGCTTAAGCCCGGCGATCACGTCCTCCTCATGAGCAACGGAAGCTTCGACAATCTGCACCTGCGATTGCTCGAACGCCTACGCGGATAAGCGCCGTGGCCGAGCTGCCGCTATTTTGTTTGCCAACCGTACTGTTTCCGGGAGGTCGTATGGAGCTGCGCGTGTTCGAGAAGCGCTACCTCGATATGATCACCGCCTGCCTCAAGGCCAACCGGCCGTTTGGGATTTGCTTGATCAAGCGCGGCAACGAAGTCGGCACCGCCGCCGATCCGCAGGAAATCGGTACGTTCGCCCACTTGCTCGATATCGACATTAACCAACCAGGCATCCTGCACGCGGTCGTCCGCGGTGGCGACCGTTTTCGAATTCGCCGTACGCGCGTGCAGAAGGATCAGCTGTTGCTGGCCGAAGTCGATCCGTTGCCGGAGACGACCTCGCCAATGCCGGCGCACCACGGGCGTTTGCTGGAAGCGCTCAAGCGCGTGCTCGAGCAAGCCGGCGCGGCGACGTACTTCGCACCGCCCCAACTCGACGACGCCGCCTGGGTTAGTGGCCGCTTAGCGGAACTGTTACCCCTACCGCTCGGTCTCAAGCAGGCGTTGCTCGAGCTCGATGACATCAACCGTCGGCTCGATGTGCTAGCTGAGCTGTTTCCGGCGCCGCCGCCGGAGCGTGTTAGCCCATAGCAAGTGTTGCCAGCGCAGCGTGTGTTGAATAGGCTGAGACTAAGTACGATTTTTTGAAGTGCGGTCGCTAGGTGCCGCATGCATTCATTAACTTGGGAGTCACTGCATGAAGAGTCGTTTCGTCGCGTTGTTGTCGTTATTGCTTATCCCGGTCACGGGGGTGTTGGCGCAAGAATTATCGCCCTCGCAGTACAAGACGTTGCCGGCGCGCATCGAGGTCGAAACCAGCGGTCCCAAGGTCGAGGTACGCGAGTTCTTCTGGTACGGCTGCATGCATTGCAACGCCCTCGAACCCACTATTCAGAACTGGCTCAAACACAAGCCGGCGAACGTTGCTTTCGTTCGGACGCCGGCGACCTTCGGCCGTTGGGCGCTGCACGCACAGGCGTATTACGCGTTCGAGGCGCTGGATGCGCTCGATAAGCTGCATTCGGCTATGTTCTATGAAATCCACGAAAAGAAACGTCGACTCGACAGCGAAGAAGCCATTGCCGAATTCGCCGCCGAGCACGGTATTCCGGCAGCGAAGTTTACCGAGGCGTTCAATTCGTTTGGCGTACGCCTGAAGCTGGAAAAGGCTAAGCATCTGGCCGAAGCGGCGGGCATCGATTCGGTGCCGACGCTGCTGGTCGACGGTCGATGGGTCACCTCGCCGGAATTGGCGGGTGGCGGCGAAGCGGCGTTAAAAGTGGTTGATCAACTCGTGGCTAAGGTAGCCAAGGAGCGTCCGAGTGCGAGCAAGGCTAAGCCAAAGAGCAAAGCGACCAAGTCGAGCAAAGGAAGTTAAGCCCACTATTTTCACGTTTCGTCGGGTTTTAGCGGTTCGCCCGACGACAAAACCGGTCGCCGCCGCTACTACCGCGGCGATGCGGTTGCCTATTCTTCAAAGCGCTGTAGCGAGCGGATATACTGAAATTTCCGCGAATATCGCCGTTTAGCGGCGTCTGAATCGGAATCATGCAAGACACTGCTAATAAGAATCGCCGGCCACTAGCGCCGCTGACCCCGTCGCCGCTAGCGGGCAGCAATTCCGCTTATCTCGAAGACGTCTACGAAGCTTACCTGCAAGACCCCAATTCCGTTGATCCCAGTTTCCGCGCTTACTTCGATCAGCTGCCGCGGGTCAACGGTAGCAGCGCCGAAACGCCGCACTCGCCGGTACGCGCTGCCTTCCGCCGGCTGGCGCGGACGCCGGGGATCGTCCAAGTCAACGCGCCGGCAGCGGTTGCCGGGATGGCGCCGACCGACAAAGAACGCAAGCAAGTCAAAGTCCTACAGCTCATCGACGCCTATCGCGTCCGTGGCCATCAACGTGCCAACCTCGACCCGCTTGGCTTGTGGCGCCGCCCAGAAGCGCCCGATCTGGAACTGCATTTCCACGGTCTGACGCCATACGACTTCGATACCATGTTCGATACCGGCTCACTGGTCGGCCCGCGCACGGCGACGCTGCGAGAAATTCTCGATCTGCTGAAGCGCACCTACTGCGGCACCATCGGCGCCGAGTACATGCATATCACCGACACCGCCGAGAAGCGCTGGCTGCAAAGCTGCTTGGAGAGCGTGCACGGTGTACCGAATTATCCGGCGGACGTGAAGCGCAATTTGCTCGAACGGCTGACGGCGGCGGAAGGATTGGAGCGGTACCTCGCGATCAAATACGTCGGTGTGAAGCGCTTCGGCCTCGAAGGTGGCGAAAGCATGATCCCGATGTTGGACGAGCTGATCCAGCGTAGTGGCTCCTACGGCATGAAGGAAGTCGTCATCGGTATGGCCCATCGCGGTCGGCTGAACGTACTGGTCAACGTCATGGGCAAGAAACCGTCCGACCTGTTCGCCGAGTTCGACGGCAAGGCTAAGTCGAGCGGCGACGGCACCGGCGACGTGAAGTACCACCTCGGCTACTCGTCCGACGTGAAGACGCCGGGTGGCCCGCTGCATCTCGCACTCGCGTTCAACCCATCGCATCTCGAAATCGTCGGCCCGGTCGTACAAGGCTCCGTGCGCGCGCGCCAACAGCGCATGCGCGATAAGTACGGCGCCCGCGTTATGCCGATCGTGATCCACGGCGATGCCGCTTTCGCTGGCCAAGGTGTGGTAATGGAGTCGTTCAACATGTCGCAGTCGCGCGGCTACACCGCGCGCGGCACGGTACACATCATCGTCAACAATCAAATTGGCTTCACTACCAGCGTGCAGCAAGACGCGCGCTCGACGATGTATGCGTCCGATGTCGCCAAAATGGTCGGCGCGCCGATCTTGCACGTGAATGCCGACGATCCGGAAGCGGTGATGTTCGTTACCCAGATCGCGCTCGACTACCGCATGACGTTTCGCAAAGACGTCGTCATCGATCTCGTTTGCTATCGGCGCCATGGCCATAACGAAGCCGACGAGCCGGCGATGACGCAGCCGATCATGTACCAGCACATCCGCCAGCTACCGACGACGCGCGAGCTATATGCCAAGCGGCTCATCGCTGAAAGCGTGGTCGATGCCGATATTGCCCGGGGTTACGCCAACGCGTACCAAAGGGCGTTGGATGCGGGCGATTGCGTGGTGCCGCACTTCATTCCGCGTGAAGAAGTGGGTTACTCGTATTACGCCGACTGGTTGCCCTACGTCGGCAAGGATTACCCGGCGATTGTCGACACCCGCATTTCGCTCGACACGATCCGTGAGCTCGGTGAACGGCTGAGTTCGTTGCCGGAAGGTTTTGAGCTGCACCCGCAAGTCGCCAAGCTCCTCGAGGCGCGGCGCAAGATGGCGGCCGGCGCGTTGGCAATCGATTGGGGCTTCGCCGAAATCATGGCGTATGCGACCTTGCTCAAGGATGGTTTTCCGGTGCGCATCTCCGGACAAGACTCTGGTCGCGGCACTTTCGGTCATCGGCACGCCGTGGTCTACAACGTCAAAGACGGCGCCGGTTATGTACCGTTGCGTGGTCTATACGAGGGTCAGCCGAACTTCATCATCATCAACTCGCTGTTATCCGAGGAAGCGGTGTTGGCGTTCGAGTACGGTTACGCAACCACCGATCCGAGGACGTTAGTAATTTGGGAAGGCCAGTTCGGTGACTTCGTCAACGGCGCCCAGGTGGTGATCGATCAGTTCATCAGCGCTGGCGAGCAAAAATGGAACCGTCTGGCCGGCATCACCTTGTTCCTGCCGCACGGCTACGAAGGCCAAGGCCCGGAGCATTCGTCCGGCCGACCCGAACGCTTTCTCCAGCTCTGTGCGCAGAACAACATGATCGTGTGCGCGCCGACGACGCCGGCGCAGATGTTCCATATGCTGCGTCGACAAATGCATTGGCACTGTCGCAAGCCGCTGATCGTGATGACGCCGAAGAGCTTGCTGCGCTATCGCCTGTCGTTCAGTACGCTCGAAGATGTAACGCAGCAAAGTTTCCGGCCGGTGCTGCCCGATATGGATCCGATCGATCCGAACGGGGTCACACGTCTGGTCCTCTGCAGCGGCAAGGTGTACTACGACTTGGTCGAGAAGCGGCGTGAGCGCAAGCAAACCGATACGGCGATCATCCGCGTCGAGCAGCTTTATCCGTTCCCGCACGAAGAGCTGTCGGCCGAGATGCGGCGTTATCCGAAGGCGAAGAAGTTCATCTGGTGCCAGGAAGAACCGAAGAACCAGGGCGCTTGGTACACGACGCAACATCGTTTCCGTCGGGCATTGCCGCCGGGCATTGAACTCGAATACGTCGGCCGGCCGACGATGGCGGCGCCGGCCGTCGGCAGTTCCGATTTGCACACAAAACAACTTCAAGAATTTCTCAACGAGGCGCTCGGGTCGCCGTAAGTCGCGACCAGTGAGGAGGCAACATGGCAGGTGAAGTCACGGTCCCGGCATTTCCCGAATCGGTCAAAGACGGCACGTTAGCCGCCTGGCGCAAGAAGCCGGGCGAGTCCGTCAGTCGCGGCGAAATCATCGCCGACGTCGAGACCGACAAGGTCGTGTTCGAAGTGCCGGCGGCCGAAGACGGCGTGCTCGACGAGATCGTTGCGCAAGAAGGCACGACCGTGATGTCTGGCCAGGTCATCGGCCGCATCACCGCTGGTAACGGCAAGCCAGCAACAGCGCCAAAGTCGGCGCCAGCGGCAGCCGCTGCTCCCAAGATCGGCGCGGCAGTGATGCCAGCGGCACGCAAAGCGGCGGTCGAGCGCGGCATCGATGTCGCTACGGTTGCCGGCAGCGGCAAGGGCGGGCGCGTATTGAAAGAAGACGTAGTGAAGCAGGCGGAAGCACCGACACCATCACCACGGCCAGTCGCCGGCGCACCGACGCCGGCGGTGGTTGAATTGCCGAGCGCCGGCAGCGCCGGTCGCCCGGAGAAGCGCGTACCGATGACGCGGTTGCGTAAGCGTATCGCCGAACGTTTAGTCGAAGCGCAACACACGGCGGCGATGTTGACCACGTTCAACGAGGTCAACATGCAGCCGGTGATGGATCTGCGCAATCGTTACCGCGAGACATTCGAGCGCGAGCACAAGGTGAAGCTTGGCTTCATGTCGTTCTTCGTGAAGGCGGCGATCGAAGCGCTGAAGCGTTTCCCCGAGGTCAACGCATCGATCGACGGTGACGACATTCTTTATCACGGTTATCAAGACGTCGGCATCGCCGTCAGCTCGCCGCGCGGTTTGGTCGTACCGATTCTGCGCGACGCCGATCGGTTATCGATGGCCGACATCGAAATGCGTATCAAAGATTTTGGCGAGAAGGCCAAGACCGCAGCACTGTCGCTGGAAGAGATCACCGGCGGCACGTTCACTATCACCAACGGCGGTGTTTTCGGCTCGCTGGTATCGACGCCGATTTTGAATCCGCCGCAAAGCGCCATCTTGGGTATGCACAAGATCCAAGATCGTCCGGTCGCAGAGAACGATCAGGTGGTGATTCGACCGATGATGTATCTCGCGTTGTCGTACGATCATCGCATCGTCGACGGCCGTGAAGCGGTACGCTTCCTCGTCACGATCAAGGAAATGCTCGAAGACCCGGCGCGTCTGCTGCTCGGTGTTTAAGCGGTTCGCGTCCCCCACAAGAAGCGCCTCCGCCGCCTCGGTTTAGGACGGAGTTATTATTTAAGGAACCCGGCGTATGTCAGATCGCTTTGATGTCATCGTTGTTGGCGCCGGCCCGGCCGGCTATATCGCCGCCATTCGTGCCGCCCAGCTCGGCCTACGCGTCGCTTGCGTCGACGACTGGCTCACGCCGGCCAACAAGCCGGCGCTCGGCGGCACTTGTCTCAATGTCGGCTGCATTCCGTCGAAGGCATTGCTCGAAGCGTCGGAACGCTATGTCGAAGCGAGCCACGCGTTTGCCAACTTCGGTATTCGCGTGCAAAGCGTCGCGCTCGATTTAAAAAAGATGATGGGTCATAAGGAAAAGATCGTCGGCGATTTAACCGGCGGTGTCGCGTCGCTGTTCAAATCGCATGGCATTGTCAGCTACGCCGGCAAAGGTAAATTGCTCGCTAACCGCGATGTCGAAGTCACCGAGCACAGCGGCAGCAAGCGCGTGCTGCAAGCGGAGCACGTGATCCTCGCGACCGGTTCGAGCCCGGTGCAATTGAAAGTAGCGCCGCTCGCCGGCGATCGTATCGTCGATTCCGCCGGCGCGCTGTCGTTCGATTCCGTGCCCGAGCGTCTCGGTGTGATCGGCGCCGGCGTCATTGGTCTCGAGCTTGGCAGCGTCTGGCGCCGGCTCGGTTCCGAAGTCGTGCTGCTCGAAGCGCAAGAGCGTTTCTTGGCAATCGCCGATGCGCAAGTCGCGCGCGAATCGCTCAAGCAATTCACCGCTCAAGGTCTCGACGTTCGCCTCGGCGCGCGTGTTAAGAGCGCGAAGCTGAATGGCAAGAAGGTGACGGTGGAATATGAAGACAAGAACGGAACGCACAGCATCGATTTCGATCGTTTGATCGTCGCTGTCGGCCGGCGGCCGAACACCGACGGATTGTTCGCTCCCGAGGCCGAGTTGCTGCTCGACGAATGGGGCTTCGTCTATGTCGATGGCCATTGCCGTACCAATTTGCCGGGCGTTTATGCGGTCGGTGACGTCGTGCGCGGACCGATGCTGGCGCACAAAGGCATGGAAGAAGGCGTCATGGTTGCCGAGACCATTGCCGGCCATCACGCGGAAGTGAACTACGACATCGTGCCCTCGGTTATTTATACGTTTCCGGAAGTCGCTTGGGCGGGTAAGACCGAAGAGCAACTCAAGGCCGCCGGTGTTGAATATAAAGTGGGTAGCTTTCCGTTCGCCGCTAACGGTCGCGCCAAGGCGCTTGGTGCGGCCGCCGGCTTCATCAAAATTTTGGCGCATGCCCACACCGACCGCGTGCTCGGTGTGCACATGGTTGGCCCGCAAGTGGCGGAGCTCATCGCTCTTGGTGTGATGGCCATGGAGTTCGGTGCATCGAGCGAAGATATCGCCATGACAATGTTCGCGCACCCGACGCTATCAGAATCGTTCCACGAGGCCGCTTTGTCGGTTCTTGGCCGGCCGTTGCATGTGGCTCAGCGCGTCGCTCGTACGGCCCGCACTGCTGATATTCCCTCCTAGAAATAACGGAAGCTCTACCAATTAGAGCTTCCGTTGTGTGGTTACGATCAGTGTTTTTGCTGATGCGTCGTCGAGGAGCGCCGCGCAAAATCTTGGCTCTTTAACAACTACGCCCAAGGATAGTGGGGCGCCAATAAACCCATTGGAGATCATCATGCGCAAGGAAGTCGCAAGGCGTCATCTAGTGTTTTTATTATTGGCAACGACTCTCATGTTCCCCGTCGTTGTCATGAGTGAACAGCCCAGCAAGAAATCGAGCTACATGCCGGTCGTGATCGACGAAGAGTTCGCGTCGGTCATCACGCGCATGAAAGCCGCCAAGCCAGCCGTCATGAAACGACAAATGGATTTACTCGAAGAACGCTACGACTTGAGCGATCGTCCGGCGAACGGTGTCGTCATGACGCGCGGAAAACCGGTGCAAGACGGTGTGCGCGTCAAACTGCCGGCGGGCACGAACTGGGGCAAGATCGCGTCGATGAACCCCGAAGAAATTAAAGAGAAGAATCTGTTCCCCGCCGGCTTCCTGCCGTTGCCGCATCCGAATCATCCCGAAGGCGGAATGTTGTTCCCGCAATTTCACATTGATGAAATCAAGAAGCAGGAAACGCGCGACCTGACGCGGTTCGATCTCGAGTTGGATTTACCGGATCGCTTCTTGCCAGAATTTCCGGCGCCGATTTTTTTAACGACGCGACCGGATCTCGGCGATGTGTCGCAAGGCAAGTTGCTCACAATCGATAATTTCTATGAGCTGTTCAACGGTATCTTGAATCCGAAGCAGCTCGATGGCTTGCGACTTTTATTGACGCCATTCCCGCAACAACAATTCAACATGACCGAAGACCGGCGCTCGGCGCGGCCAAGCCGCGGCGTCGCCTGTTTCGATTGTCACGCGAATGGCCACAGCAATGGCGCCACTCATTTAGTCGGCGATATTCGCCCACAGGAATTTCGGCATCGCATCGATACGCCGAGCTTGCGTGGTGTAAACATCCAGCGGTTGTTTGGTTCGCAGCGCGCCTTGAAAACCGTCGAAGATTTCACCGAGTTCGAGCAGCGCGCGGCCTATTTCGACGGTGACCCGGTCATTGCTACCAAAAAAGGCATCAACGTGCTCGACCGCGGTAGCCAAGTGCATCCCATGGCGGAATTTCAGGAGTTGTTGGATTTTCCGCCGGCAGCCAAACTTGGTATCGACGGCAAGCTCGATGCCCGTAAGGCAACCGCGGCAGAGATGCGTGGTCAGGCGGTGTTTTTCGGTAAAGGCCAGTGCGCCACCTGCCATACCGCGCCGTATTACACTGACAATCTGATGCACAACTTGAAAGTGGAACGTTTCTACCAACCGCGGTTGATCAACGGGATGATGGCGAGCGCCGATGGCCCGATTAAGACTTTCCCGCTGCGGGGTGTCAAAGACTCGCCGCCGTACTTGCACGACGGCAGACTGTTAACGCTGGACGATACCGTCGAGTTCTTCAACTTGGTCCTGGAGTTAAAGCTGGCCGACCCAGAGAAGAAAGATTTGGTCGCGTTCCTGCGTCAGCTTTGAGCGGCGGACGTTTGCCGGCTGGCTATGATGTTGAGAGCGAGGCCGGGATTCATACCGCTGCGCCCATATACGGACGTACGGTACGGCATCTTGCCAAGACCGCAGGCGAAGAGAAGTTATGGTGCGCCCTAGAGGATTCGAACCTCTGACCTTCAGCGTCGGAGGCTGACGCTCTATCCAGCTGAGCTAAGGGCGCGAAACACTGAGGAAATACGAAGGCGCTAAGGATACCCGGGGTGTCGTCGAGCGTCTACGACGGGATTTCGGCATTTTCGCCTAGCGCCTTCGCCGCTATACTAGCGCGCGATTATTGGGCCGCCGATCGGCGGGAATTTCAACTCAAGCAAATGTTTAAAGGCAGATCATGAGTGATCGTGAATTTCTAAAGATATTTTCCGGCCTGATGGGCTCGCTCGCCGTATTGGCGGTAGTGCTCTTTGTTTTGGCCAACATCCTCGGGGGTAAGGTGGTTCCCGAGGGTGCCGACATGGTCGCGGTGGCCGAGCGGATCAAGCCGGTTGGCGAAGTGACTATCGGCTCCGGCGTCGACCTGATCGCAACCGCCAATGCGGCCGGTGCCGACAAAGGCAAATCGGTTTTCGACGGTACTTGCAATGCTTGCCATGGAGCGGGTGTAGCGGGCGCGCCGAAAGCGGGCGACAAGGCCGCTTGGGCGCCGCGCATTGCGCAAGGTACCGCCAAGCTGTACGAGCACGCGCTTAAGGGTTTTCAGGGTAAGAGCGGCTTTATGCCATCGAAGGGTGGTAATGCCGGTCTGGCCGATGCCGACGTGAAAGCGGCGGTCGATTACATGGTGTCGAAGGCGAAGTAATCGTCCGAGTAGTAGTCGTAAAAGGGCGGCCAATGGTCGCCCTTTTTTTATGGGGTCATCATCGGTCGATCGAGCGTGCGGTATTGAATGGCCTCCGCTAAATGAGCGGCTGCCACGTTTTCCGCCATCGCCAAATCCGCAATCGTTCGCGCCACCTTCAAGATTCGATGATACGCACGGGCGCTTAGGCCTAAACGGCTCATTGCCTGCTCCAGCAAGCTTTGACCGGCAGCATCGAGCTGGCAAACCTCTTCCAACTGTTTGTTCGTCAGCATCTGGTTGTTGCTGTTATAACGGCCCCGTTGTCGCTCGCGCGCCGCCTGCACGCGCTGACGCACCGTTACCGATGTCTCCCCAGCTTCCGTCGCGCGTGCCAGCAGCACCTCGCGTGGCACGGCCGGTACCTCGACATGCATATCGATGCGATCGAGTAATGGCCCGGAGATGCGTGCACGGTATTGGCGCACGCGTTCTTCGGTGCAGCGACAACGGCCGCTGGTATCGCCGAGATAACCACAAGGACAGGGGTTCATCGCCGCCACCAGCTGAAAGCGCGCCGGAAATTCCGCTTGCCGGGCAGCGCGCGAGATGGTGATCGTTCCTGACTCGAGCGAAAAAGCTAGGTAATGAAAGTACTAAAACGAGGTATGGTTAGGACTTTCGAAAAAAGGTTTTACATTTTTATGTGCACATATCGATCGCCATCGTCGTTTCCGTCCCTGGGTACCATTGGTAAAGTCCTACACCGTTTACCGTCTCGCGTCGCGATAGCGCTGTTGGCTCTTTACGTCGCCCATGTGACAGCGAGAGCTGAAGACGCACAGCCCTTGCCAGCCGGCGCTACGTATGAGGTCGGGCTTTCGCCATATGGCGGCGCGCTGGATCTAGTGCTAAACGGAATACACAGCGCGCGTCGATCTATTCGAGTGGCCGCGTATAGTTTTTCGAGTAAGCCGATCGCTGAGGCATTGCTCGAGGCGCAACGGCGTGGGATCGACGTAAAAGTGGTTGCCGACGAGAAAAGCAATCGGAACTATTCGGCGACGAAATTTCTCGCCAACCAAGGTGTACCGGTACGGCTTAATGGCAACTACCCTATCTTTCATCATAAGTTCATGGTGATCGACAACGACACATTGGAGACGGGCAGCTTCAACTACAGCAAGGCGGCAGCTGAGAAGAACGCAGAAAATGTACTACTGCTTTCGCATGTGCCAACACTCGCCGCGAAATATGCGGGCGAATGGCAACGGTTGTGGAATGAAGCGGCGGAACTAAAGCCCGCTTACTAAAATCATCAACGGACAGTTAGTGTCGATATTGCGATCACGTCGCCCGCAACTATCGTCTTGACGATCCCATGTTGTCTGGGGCTCAATGCCAGTTAACTAACACAACCATTTGAGAAACTGGTTGGTGCTGTATTGCTACGTCCTCCCACTTTTGTTTCGACAACATGATAAATTCTTCAAAATTCTTTGATGACCGGGACGATCGTTAATAAAGCTGCGCCAAGCAGCAAAAATCATGGAGGAATTATGTCGTACTCAGCTGAAATCAGTCGTGATAATCCTACCGGTTTTTTATTTGTAATCGATCAATCGGGATCGATGGAGGACACGACAGAAAGTGGTCGCTCAAAGGCACAAATTGTTGCGGATGTTCTAAACAAAACACTTCAAACGTTGATCATCAGTTGCGCGAAATCCGACGGCGTACGCAGTTATTTTGATGTTGGCGTAATCGGTTACGGTGGTGCAGGTGTTGGAACAGGATTCGGCGGAGCACTATCAAATCGAATTATGCATTCGATTAAGTCGGTGAGCGATTCTCCGGCTCGAATCGAAGAGCGAAGGAAGAAGGCCGACGACGGTGCAGGTGGTATCGTCGAGCAGAAGATCAAGTTCCCCGTGTGGTTCGATCCTCAGGCATCGGGGGGCACCCCAATGTGCGCGGCACTAACTAAAGCCGCCGAGATCATGGTCGAGTGGTGTGACTCTCACCCAAATAGCTATCCACCTACCATTCTTCACGTCACAGACGGTCAATCTACCGACGGTTCCCCCGAATCGATTGCTGATGGGTTGCGGCAGATATCAGTGCGCGATGGGCAGTGCCTCCTATTCAACCTTCATGTCACAACAAATGGTGGCCAGGAAGTTTTCTTTCCTGGTATGGAAAGCCAGGCACCAGACGAATATTCAAAAATACTATTTCGTATGTCGAATATTCTTCCTCCGCACTTGTCGAGGCTGGCCCGCGATAAGGGTTATAGCGTGAGCGAAGGTTCTCGAGGTTTTATTTATAATGGCGACCCGGCGGCAATCGTTGATTTCTTCGAGATTGGAACGCGACCCAAGTTGGTAGCCGATAGATGATACGATGGAAAGAGTCGCCACGGATTTGCAGCTGGTGCTGCGATGCGAATTATCTGTCGCCAAAGACTCCCGTTATCGTAATGAGGACAGTTTTCAATCTTCAGATCGACGTGGTGTTTATGCACTGAGCGACGGCGCATCGATTTCATACGACTCGGCGTCGTGGTCGCAGATACTAACGCGACGTTTTGCACGTTTTCCAATAATCGATCAGGAATGGCTCAGCCAAGCAATCGCTGATTTCGACAAGCTGCACAACCGCGACGCCATGGATTGGATACAGCAATCTGCTTTCGATAGAGGAAGCTTTGCTTCCTTGTTAGGCGTGCGTTACGACAAACACACTGAAAATTTATTGATTACTGCTATCGGAGATTCCATAGCAGTTCTTTGCGATGGCGACGAGATAAAGGCAACCTTCCCTTATCACGCACCGGAACAATTTGATCTCGATCCCTATCTGCTTTCTACGAATTCGGCTAAAAATAGTTTCTTCGAAGAAGGTCATCTTAAATTCGAGCATGTCGTTGAATTGTCGCTAACCGATTTTTCCAAACCGACAGTTTTCTGTATGATAGATGCTCTCGGTCGATGGTTTTTCGAGCATCGCAATGCAGGCCTGTCGCCGGTTGCAACTCTTCGCGACGTTGCCCAAAAGACTCAAAAACAATTTTTAAATTTTGTTGAAGCAGAGCGTGCTGCAAAGCGCATGAAATACGACGACACCACACTATTGGCATTGTGGTAGAAACGCGTATGTCCTATCCGGCGCCTATTGAATACAACGAAGCGATCCAGAATCCGAGCACCGCATTTCTTGATCAAGAGCTGAAGCAGGGAAAAATCGAGGAAAACAACCAAGGTCTCCCGCTTGTCCTAAGCGGAGGTTTTGCCCTTACTTACCTGCTCACCACTCGTCGAGGAAAATCGGCCGTCAGATGCTTTCACAGACAGGTGCCTGGAGTAGAAAACAAGTACGCATTAATTGGAAAGAAAGTTAAAGCGCTTAATAGCAACTACTTCGTTGCTTTCGACTATCAGCACAACGGCATTCGAGTAAAGGATGGTACCTACCCTATCGTTCGAATGGATTGGGTAGATGGCGACACACTAGGGGTATATCTCGATAAAAATTATAGCGATGCGTCGAAGTTGCGAAAGCTGCGGAGTGATTTTCAGGCGCTCTCGGCGTTTCTGGAATCTAGCGGCATCGCGCATGGGGACATTCAGAACGGCAATGTAATTATTTCTAACAACGTCGTTCGGCTGATTGATTACGATGGGATGTATGTAGAAGGGCTCTCACCGAATTCCGGCACAGAAGTTGGCCACAAACATTTTCAGCACCCTGGACGCGCTGCGACCAATAATTTCGGGCCAACGATTGATAGGTTCAGCTTTATCGCCATCGACCTAAGTCTTCAGGCGCTAATTGAAGAAAAGTCGCTCTACAAAAAATATCGGGAGGGCGGCGAAACGATAATATTCAAAGCGAACGATTTTGCCGATCCCCAAAGTTCCCAGCTGTTGCAGCGTCTGGTGGGTGTGGAGTCATTACGGCTGTATGTCGAGCGCTTTATTTCCGTATGCAGTGCTGATATCCAAAATGTACCGTCGTTATCGGATTTCCTCGCCGGAAAAAATATACCGAGTGCGAGACTCGCATCTGTTCGGGTTATTTCACCATCAACAACACAAAAACCCGCGGGGTATATACCCGCCTTTGAAGTTGTTGATGCAACCGATTATCTAGCCGCTTCCCGCCAGATCCACAACCGTGTCGAGTTGATAGGAAAAATTCATTCAATAAAGGACGGAGTCGGAAAGCGCGGTAGAGGCAAAGGAAAGCGTTTTGTCTTTATTAATTTTGGTTCGTGGCGAAGCAATATTGTGAAAATCACGATTTGGTCAGAAGGATTGTTGCAACTGACCGAAGCACCATCGGAGGCATGGGTAGGCCGGTGGGTTAGTGTTGTGGGTCTTATTGATCCGCCGTATCAAGGGCAACACTACAACGTTCGGTACACCCATGTCGGCATTACAATTACGGATGGCGGTCAGATTAACTTTATAGGCGAGAAGGAAGCGCGTTATCGGCTTGAGAGCGTTGCTTCCAAGATGCGGCAACCGGCAGAGCGACCGGGTAACAGAGAAATACTTGCCAGCATTGCTAGAAATTCGACTCAGTCCCCATCGACATCAGCCAAATCATCCTCAAACGTTACTGCAAGTACGCCAAATGCCGCTATCCTTGCGAAGATTAAACAACAAAATATTTCGCCAGCTGCTCCAATCCAGATCCCGTTTGCTCCTGTTGGGACGCGCGGTCAGACGTCACAACCTTGGCTCAAGCTGCTTCGGAAAATTCCCGCGTGGATTTGGGCTGCCGTGTCGATGGTTTTGCTTATCGTGTTATCGAAGCGCTGATCGGCCTCGCATATTTAGATTATTTAGAGATATGACCCATGCTCGATAGAGAACTCGTCAAAGTTGCACGAGATCGCGTTGAGCTTGAAATCAGCGAGGCGAACACCAAGCTGCGACTCGAAATCGAACGCGTAAAAGCCGAGATGAGTGCTCAGGGACGGCTGCGATCCGGCAATACAGTGATGCGTATTACGGACCTATGTGTCGACGCAGTTAATTACAGAGCGCATCTTGCCTGGCTAATTTATTTCCGTTTTATTAGTACCGCTGGCGTTCTTTACTCTTCAAACTTGGGTGGCGAACTGAAAGAGCTGGTCGCTTACCATGTTCCCGAAAAACTCGCGGTGTTGAGGGAACACGTAAAGCAAGCGGCTCAACTGGGCGGATCGAGTGAAGGTGGTTTGGCGGCTCAGCTCGAAGCATCGCTCGATGCGGCGCGTGACACGACACTTGCAAAAGTAGGAACAGAGATTGATCTATTTGTGCACTCTCTTAAAAAGCGCGAGGAGAAGAGCGCAGAATCGAGATCGACTATTTTCAATATTTATTCTCCCGTTGGCGCTATACAAACTGGCAGTGGCTCGATCAGCAGCGTAATTCAAAGTATTGATATGGGCACCAAGGATCGTTTACATGAGGCACTGAGAAAGATTCAGGTTGATCTAGGAAACGAACTGATTTTCGGAGAGATGCCGAAAGCAGAAATTATCGAGCTGGTGCATGAAAGTCGCGAGGAACTATGTAAGGAAAAACCCAACCTCACAAAACTACGAGGAGGCTTATCTGCAATTGGCGCCTCGATTCAGACCATTGCTAGCATGCGGCCCGCTTATGACGCGTTGAGAGAAGCGCTAGCTCTTATTGGGGTTTCACTTCCATAAGTTCTACAGCGGCAAATGTGTACTGGGAAGACGAATCTAAGCATCTTTATTGGATGCAAGATCCGACTACGAAAAGGCAACCAACTCTGCCCGAATTTTTTTGAAAAGTTCATCGGCGTTGCGGTAGTTGCCTGCTTTTACATACGCGAAGGCTAAAAGTGTAAGCGGGTGAACCTTCATCGTTTCCGCTATTGCTTCAATTTTCTCAATCGTAGGGCTCTTCATGCCTCTTTCCAGCGTGCTCATGTAAGTCCGGCTGGACACGACTGAAAAGTCTTCCTGTGTTAGCTCCCTCGCCTTTCGTATTTCCTTAAGAGCCCGACCAAGCGCAAGTTTTGTTTTCACGAGGATGTCCCAAGCTAAAAAGGACACCCAATTAAGTGCATTGCGCACTATAGGAGTACAATCTATAGTGTTCATTTTGTCGGGCGCGGCCAGCAATGCCGGCTCAATGCAAAAAAGACATAAGCTTAAAAAGATGGTCCCGACAAACGTCGGGGCGCAAAAATGTTCGAAACAACTGACTACGCCGAGATAGATCTGCCAGCAGCATTCCGGGAAGACGGAAACCGCGCCTGGTCCTACGTTTTCCGTCGACTCCACGTCCCCTGGTTTCATCTCGTTTACCAATTTCAAGCTGAGGACAGCGTCCGGCTGCGCCAGCCCGCCTTTCTCAGCGAGATCGATCAACTGCGCCAGTTCCAAGAAGAGGAAGGGGTCGAACTTAAGGAAGTCCAAATCGTACTGCCCCATCACATGACCGGTGCAGATCGCTGGACGATGGAGCCGCTGGCAGAGATCTGGGAAGGCGTCGAGCCCCAAGCCAACTGGCAAAAAGCCTACGTCTACGTGCTCAAGAACGGTAACCGGTTAGTCGTCTCCGGATTCGATACCAAAGAGACCGACTTACTCGATCGCCGCCTCGTATTCCGCAGCCCGATCAAGAAGCGGCGCACCAAGCGTTCGTAGATCACGATAACGATGTCGGAGGGACGACCATGGCCGGTTGGAAAGTGACAGGGATATCGATAGCGATCACGGTTCTCGGATATGGATGTACTGGCGTATCAGGAACCGTTAACAGCAGCGAAGCCGCGAAATCGCTAACGGTCGAAGACTTCATCGCTGCCAATCTACACAGGCCGGACCATGTATTGATCGTCCGGTACACCAACCCCGATCCAAAGAATCTCTCCATGCCGAGAGACAAACTGCAGACCTACTGCCAAACCCAAGGCGGCAATCTCGAACGAACATCAAAGACCAGATTTCCTGAGGTCTACGCGCCGGCCGCCGAACCCTATCTCGGCGAATTCCTGTGCCGTAAAGGCGATACGAAGCTATGGGCAGTCGATATACGCCCCACCGGGCCGGCGAAGTATGAAGGACCGACCGCAGTCCTTTTCGGCAGCTCGCCGGGAAACGACTACCAGGTAAAGCTCCAGGCCCGAGAGATAAGCACCGCCGTTATTGCACTAACTTCCTGCTACACCGAAGAAGCAAAGACAACGCTGGCCGCCGCCGAAGACTTCCTACGCAATAAGCTGAACGTTGTTCCTCGCATCGATGATCGCAGCGGCTTCAACAAGCGGTGGAACTCGGGTGGGTTTATCGAAGTATCCAAGAAGATCGTCTCCCAGTGCCCGACCACTCTCAGCGACGTGACGTACCAGGTAACGATCAACAAGCGGTCAAGCGCCGAACAATCATTTACCTACGATGTCGACAAGTTCGAATACTTTCCAGTAGCGTATAAGCCAGAAGGCGTCACGTTGACGCCGACCGTTACGATTCGATCGATTCGGCTTCACGATCTGCATCCACCGCAGCATTTCGGCGACCAAAATCTACAAATCGAGATCGCCAGCATCGACGGCACCTCGGTTCGCTATCGGCTTCAAAACTTAACGAATCGATATGTGGACGTCGAAGCGGTTGCGGTTCATATCAACCAAAGCATTAGGAGTGTGTCGGCAAGTCGCTCCATTCCGCCAAATGGTCAAACAACGTTCGACGTCATGGAAGCGCCAGCAGGTACGGCTGAGCTCGTCCCCGTAACATTGACTGCCGAGCAGGCCAAGTCGCGCAGTATCCGTATCGGCATATCCGCGAAATACCGGCTGAACGACAAGACCGAATCCCTTCACCGGGAGCAACGGTTCACCTACGCGCAGCTGGCCAACGACTAAGCAATGTCATCCTCAACGACACCCAAGAAGCTAAAGCGTAAGAAGGCATCACATACTTCGAAAGCTAGCGCTTCGCGTCTGGAAGTTCTTGCCGATCTCGTTGACCACAATGAAGCTCAGCGTGAGGCGCACTTCGAGCGCGTTCTTGCTGACCTAGAAATGCTGGATCCAGAGATCGTCAACCACGCCGTGAGTGTTTTAGGGGATCGACATCGGGCCGCACGCTGGTTTGCAACACCCAAGCGCGTCATGCCCAACGGGGAATCACCGTTACGCGCCGTCGCTCGAGGTCGACGGAACAATGTATTGCAGGCACTTGGTCGAATTGACCACGGAATCTTCAGCTGACCTCTCAACCACGCAATGATGAAACGTAACCGCGACGATCTTATTGCTGCTGCCGCAGCAATTAATCGCGTGCTCCGCGAGGAGACGCGAAAAGTGGTGCTGGAGATGCATCGCCAAGGGGTGTCGACGCACTACATGGAAGACGGCAAATGCATCGAGGAGCGGCCGGATGGCT